>NZ_WBKM01000026.1 GCF_015714725.1 Nostoc sp. WHI | reverse complement strand
ATTTTGTTACATAGTTAGGTTAATTCGTGCCTACCTACTTATTTAGACTATGAAAAACTAGTATTGCTTTAACAGCAACTATAAGTTTAATATCAAGTTAATATAATTTCTTCAGATAGAATATATGTTTAAACAGTTATTTAAACTATGAAAAATTAGTATTAATTTAACAGCAACTATAATTTTAATATCAAGTTAATATAATTTTATCTAGGTAAAATATCAAAAATTAAGTCCAATTTTATAAGCTGTATATTACTCACAGCAGCTTTCATTTATTTGAACCACAGATATTGTGTTGTAGCGAACATTGCTCATGCGTGTCAACTTAAGCCCCGACGAAGGTCATTCGCGCGTCAGGTGCTCATGGCGGAAACCTCCTGTTCCCGCACTGGCTTGGCTACACAAACATCCTCTAAGAGAAAATTAAGGATTTTGACTGTACAGACAACTCTGGGCAACGCACTGGTTCCCTGACATTAGATATTTGTTTAATTGGAAGCCGCTTATTTTTCAACAAATTCTTTCACCACTGGCACAGTACCAGGAGGAATCTGCGTAATTAGGCGAAATGGAAATGCGGCAGTCGAAGCAAACTGGGCATAATATGATGTCAGAAAGATCGCGTAGTTTTTAGCTTCTGGAGTCATCTGGAAAGCAAAGGCCAAAGTTATAGCTTTAACGTACTTGCGAACATCAGCCGCTTTTTCGCCTACAACTTCACCTCCACTAATCGGTGTATTTGGTTTTCCTATCTGATCCAAAGTGGTGCTGGGGTCTTTTACACTCAGATGAGTACCCCCAACTATACCAACGAGCCATTTCGGGGATGGAATTTTGTCAAATCCGACAATCTGTTCAGTTAAAGCTGGGGTGGTTTTATCTGCGGAACCTGCCAACACTAGGGTAGGAACTTGCACCTTGGTTAACCCAGTTTCGCCAAAAATCAGAGAAGTTGTCGGATTAAAAGCGATCGCCTGTTTGATTCTAGTATCCCGCAATTGATAGTTGTTTTCTGGCAGTTCTTGAGCAATGCACTGCATAGCTTCTCCCAGACTCAAGACAACCAAGTTCTTTTTGCAGCGTTGTTTGAGTCCTTCCAGTTGTAACTCAGCACCAGCAAGTGCTAAAGCTGTACCACCGCCAAAAGAATAACCAACAACCATCGCGTTCGTGGTGGCAAGTTTCCCCTGTAGCGGATTATTAGCTGTTTGGTTAAGCTTTTCCAATTCGTCGAGAACAAAACTAATATCTTGAGGGCGATACAAAAACTCTTGAGGCTTCACGATTCTGTTTTTGCCTTGTAATGCTGAGTTAATATTTGTCTCATTACTACCAGGATGTTCTAAAGCTGCTACGACATAACCGTGGGATGCTAAATGTTCTGCTAGGTAACGCAACTCTGTGCGGACTGACCCAAAGCCGTTAGAAAAGACAATTACAGGTTTGTTGGGAGTTGCAGCAGTTGACCAGTAAATATCGGCTGGAATGTTACGTTGGCGCTTTTGGTCATTCAGGCTTAAGTTGAGTATTTGTACTTGAGCGTTTCCTGATTTGGAAGGATCAAAAGGGAAAGCAATCTGCGGTGTTCTAGGGTTGAGTTGGGGAGCGATCGCTAGCATAAACTGTTGGGTACGCCAAAAAGCTGTATTCAAACTCCCTGCAACCACAAAAGCCTGGGGTAAATCAATTTCTAGGCGTTTACTGGGATAAGCAGCGATAAAGCTCAGTATAGAAAGACCCTGCGGTGCAGTAGAGCCTAATACCAATCCTGCTCTCAGTGCTTGTACCCCAGCTTTGTCTTCTCGGGCTAAGGCTGTAGCGAAGTCATTGAGAATACTTGTACCAATTTGGGTATTAACTAATTTACTAACGGTGACAACATTAAGCGGCAATTTCATGCCCAGTGCACCCAAGAAAAAGCGGCGTTGTTGTTCAGATAATCTTTTGGCGTAAGGCTTCAAACTCTCAGGTAATTCCCCAGTTTTGGCAGCCTTTTGCAACTCAGCAAGGGAGATGGATTCTGTAAATAAACCAAAACGCACGACAACCGTATCAGCCGCAATTGCCGAAGTGTTTGCCCCGAACTGTGTAAGTGCGATGCCTACGGCGGGCAAAGCCAACGCGCTAAAGAAACCCGCAACTGTCTTGAGACTTCCCCAACTTCTTGCCATAAATATTTTTACCAACTGTTACTTACGGGAATATAACGAATAATTGTGTATTTTACTACCAATGCGCTTAAGTTAAGATTTCCCCGCCTCCGGCGACCCCTTAAAAAGGAAGTAAAAGAGATATGAGCAAGCCTTTTTAAGGGGGGTTGGGGGGATCTCCGAACATTAAATATCACTAACCCAAGCGTATTGTATTTTACTACCCCATTGATTGCCTAGAAATAAAAGCGGATTTTTCCTGAACTTGGTGGCGATCGCCTTTACCTTGTCAACGCATCAGATGAGCCGAACAGAGCTACATCCAAAACATCACAAAGGCAACGAATTGTAGAATTCATCACAGCTAAAAATTTGAGCAGCATATTGGTGTTTACAGCCACAAAAACCCGATTGTTTCTCAACTAAGTTAAATACTATAACGAAGCTCTAAAACAGGGTAAGCGATGCCTGCGGCGGTAAACTACGCGTCTATTATCTGCACTTTTTGTGGTCTGAAGTCTTGACCATATTTTGGATTTAATAATTCAAAATCCTCTTGGGTAAAAAGGTTTCAGCATCTTTCTCAGAATCAACAATTTTTCTTGGCTTTATGCGTCGCCAATTTCCCTATATTTTAATTTTAATACTCTCGTTGAGTATTATTACACTGTGGTGGCCTGTGAATGATTCTGAGTGCAATTTTAAGGCTTTTTTAGCATCAAAAACCACAAAATTTCAAGTAGAGGCCACTAAGGTTATTGTTCAGCCGTGGCGTGGTCGTCACCATGTATATGGAATATTTATGATTCCTGATGAATACAAACAATCTCCATTTTTTGTGGTGACAGTCCAAGGTGCTGGCAGTTACTGTTCAAAGCAATTTGGTCATAAAAAGAACTTTGATGATATCTCTGCTGAACCAGGAACTTATCTGGTGAGGAAGTTTATTAGAACTCGAATAGCTCTGCGGCTTATTCTCCAAGGTTTATACTTTCAGATTAATGATAAACAGAATTGGACATTGACTTTTCCTGAACTAAAAACCGATCAAGATAATTCGTAATTCGTAATGACGCTCGCGGACTCGCTACCGCTACGCTAACGTAATTCGTAATTTGGTTTTTAACTACGAATTATTAGGTTAGTTTGGTGGTTGAGTTTCTAAAATTTCGTTCTTCTCTAACAAGGTAGTAGTAGCATTGACTACAATCTGTGCTGCTCCTGTGAAAAACGATCGCTCAATAGTCGCTGGAACATCGCTAGGTTTATGATAGTGGGGAGTACGTAAATTTGCGGTATCTGTCACCAGCACAGCGCCCACACCCTGATACCAAAATGGTGCATGGTCGCTGCGTAGGGTGTCAGGTGTCAGTAAACCTTTAAAAGGAATTGGTAGTGTTAAGACTGGTGGCAGATTTGATTTATGTTTATTCGGGACGGTTGACGGAAGTATCTGTGAGCTTTGAAAGGCATTCAGCAAAGGCAAATGTTCCGTATCACCGATTACTGCCAAAAAGTCGCCCTTGTCGCTAGGTGGGGTAAGAGGCAATCCCGCAGGATATTTTTGACACCCAGCAGTGTAACAAGCATAACCCACCATATCCATGACAATCGCTCCGTGCAGGTTTTGCAAGCGTGGTGCTTTGCTCACAAAAGCCTGACTACCCAAAAGTCCCGCTTCTTCTTGGTCAAAAAAGGCTAGCTGTAACGTCCGTGGCGTTGTCCGAGAACCTAGCAACCGGGCTACTTCCAGCACCACAGCGACGCCACTAGCGTTATCATCAGCACCAGGGGATAAGGCAACAGTGTCATAATGGGCTGCTACGAGAATTGCTCCAGATGCAATGCTTGTTCCTACACGTTCGGCAAAAATATTCACACCCTCAGAGAACTTTTCCAATTTGGGTTTCCAGCCGAATTTTCTCAGTTCAGTTGTGATATAAGTGCGAGTAAGCGATCGCTCTGTTGTTGTGTAGCGCTGAAAATTTAACTTTTGGATATGGGTTAACAGCTTGTTAGCAGACACTTGCGGCGCACTGTTAACTTCCTTTGACTCTGGCTGTGGCGTTTCCACTGGAATCCTCTCAACAGTTGCCGGTGAGGGAAGCTGTTCAAAAAACGTGCTACCTCTGCTACCTACCACGGCAACTGCCAACAGCATCACCCAAATCCACTTTTTCATCTCATTTATCCCTGGCTTCCAGACTTAGGGTAGCGCAAATGCCCAGTCCTAATTAATTAGATGGAAGTACTTCTATCATCCACTAATTTAGTTAGGGAAGCTGGTAAAATTTATATTCCCTATACTTTAACCTCTTGTATTTCCCTTCTACACCGCCGCCGCTATTGTTTCCTGATCCTTTTTTGTAACATTAACTTGCTCAGTAAATGAAGGCAAGTATTGCTCAATTTGGGCATTGCAGACAACGATTTGTGTTTAATAAAACTTGTACAATTGTCAAGGCGGTTTTTACTGTCAGAGTACTTCTCAGGTATAAGATTTATCGATAGCAAAATTTTTCTATTTAGTGTTTTTTCATCCTTGACTTGTGGCTAAAATGCTGCAAGTAAAGCGATCGCATTTTGTAATAGATAACTTTTACCCTTATGACTGGAGAGGAAAATTTTGGGAATAGAACTACGCAGTTTCGTATTTCTCGACAGCCTGCAACCTCAACATGCAGCATATATGGGAACAGTCTCTCAAGGCTTCTTACCATTACCAGGGGATACATCACTGTGGATTGAAATCTCTCCTGGTATCGAAATTAATAAGATTACGGATATAGCCTTAAAATCTGCTTCTGTCCGTCCGGGAGTACAAGTAGTCGAACGACTGTATGGACTATTGGAAGTACATTCTAGCTCCCAAGGCGAAACGCGAGCTGCTGGTCAAGCTATTTTGGCGGCATTGGGAGTCCGAAGAGAGGAATGTCTGAAACCGCGTGTTGTTTCTAGTCAGATTATCCGCAACATTGATGCTTACCAAACACAACTTATTAATCGCACGCGACGGGGACAGCTACTACTAGCAGGGCAAACGTTGTATGTATTAGAAGTAGAACCTGCTGCTTACGCCGCACTAGCTGCGAATGAAGCTGAGAAAGCAGCAATGATTAACATTCTTGAGGTTCAAGCTGTAGGTAGCTTTGGACGGCTTTACTTAGGCGGAAAAGAACAAGATATTATAGCAGGTGCGGCGGGAGCGTTAACGGCCATTGAAAGTGTAGCTGGTCGGGCAAATTCTCTGGGTGGGCGTCAGGAGTAAAGGAGAGAAAATGGCAAATCTAGAGCATCTAGCTTTACTGAAAGCAGGTGCAGTTACATGGATTGAGTGGAGAAAGAAAAATCCCCAGATTGAACCAGACTTAAGCGGCGCGAATCTGCAAGGAGACAACCTCAGAGGCGCAAACCTCCAGGGGGTAAACTTGAGCAGGGTAGATTTGGGTAATGCTTTACTTGTGCGAGCAAACCTCAGTGGTGCTGACCTCAGTAGTGCCAACTTCTCTAAAGCCTTCCTTGCTGAAGCTAACTTGAGCAGGGCTAACATCAGTGTTGCTAACTTGAGTGGTGCTATACTTACGCAAGCAGATTTGAGTCATGCCAATTTAATTGGATCTGACTTGAGTCAGGCGGATCTTAGAGGTGCTGCGATCGCATCTGCTAATCTAATTGGAACTGATTTAAGAGGTGCTAACTTGAAAGATGCTGATTTGGGTGCAGCAAAGCTGATTCGGACTAACCTCAGCTTTGCCAACCTCATTGAAGCTAACTTGATTGCCGCCGACCTTAGCGAGGCAAGTTTGTACGAGGCGGAGATGTTGGGAGCTTATCTTTACAAAACTGAGCTGTACAAAGCTAATCTGAACAAAGCTCATTTAAGTGGTGCTTACCTGCTCCAAGCTAACCTAAGTGAGGCTGACTTGAGTCAAGCTAATTTGAGTTGGACTAACCTCAGAGGAGCAAATTTGGCAGGGGCGAATCTCAGAGGAGCAAACCTTAGAGGAGCTGACCTAAAAGGAGCTAACCTTAGCGGAGTCAATCTTCAGGAAGCAATTATGCCTAATATAAATTCACTTATTTATTAGCCTTGCAATCAATTCCAAGGCTAATCTAGTAGAGGTTTTAGTTATCTCATTTTTTCAAAACCACATGGAAGGAATTTAAATATCCGGTAATGGTTTTAGCTAATGTCTTCTGCTGTTTTTTAGTGGTTATTGCCATTACTTGATATAGTCTTCCTTCGGCAATATACATTCTACTTTTAGTAATTTTACCTCCAGAATTGATGTACTCAATTTCTTTGCCAGGATGATTATTTGAACTCCGAATGTTTCGTTGACTAATTAAATTACTTTTCGTAGTCTTTAGAGCTATATCCCGTGCATTATTAAGTACAGCTTGGGGATCAGCCATTTCTCCATAACTATAAGGAAAGTCATTGTAAGTAACTATGTATGCTACTTCCTGCTTTGGTGGTTGAGCGACAAATACTTCTAAGTTAATTTGTCCCATGTAAGTTTTTTGGGCTTGGGTATTTCTGTTGGGGCTTCCTGGCATCAAAATAGTAAAGCGCCCATCTGGAGGGGTGAATAACTTCCATTGTGGCTGCACGGGTTGAGAAACGGTTGGTTTGGCAACAGACGCGGGAGGTTTGGGTTGACGCGCCTCCACTAAAACAGATCCACTACAGACAAAAGTAACGGCGATTAATGGTAACAGACTTCTAACTGTCATATTTTTTGTATTTTAAGATGCTGATATCACTGATGATGCTAGTTGTTCACTCTAACAGAGCTACAATTAGACAATTGACCAAAAAAATGGGACTCAAGCCCCGTCCTTCTAGGACGGCTTTATAGTAAACTGTATATAGTCGCCATAGGGCATTGGGAGACTATAAACGAACGTCGAGGGATGGTAAGACTAAATCGAATAGCACAACCCAATGAAGCGTTAAGGAATCCTCGGACTTTAGGACGAGGAGGTATGTCAACAATCAATCTAACAAACTATTTACAAAATTCCCTTAACAACTCATTAGAAAGCAACTTTACCTATTTCATGTAGGTTTTTTAGGTTTCTGAAAATTCTTAAGTTGAGTTTTGCATAGAAAAGGCTCAAGCGGCAATGCTTGAGCCTTTTATAAATTCAATTAAGTTACTTTAGTCTACTTGGTTTAGTAGCGGTTACGGTTGTAGCCACCGCCGCCGCCGCCGCCGCCACGGTTTCCACCACCAAAGGAACCACCTCTGTCTTCTCTAGGCTTGGCCTTATTCACTTTAAGGTCACGACCCAGCCACTCAGCACCATCAAGAGCTTCAATGGCAGCTGTTTCTTCAGCCTCTGTACCCATTTCCACGAAAGCAAAGCCGCGTAGACGACCTGTTTCTCGGTCAGTAGGTAGCTGAACGCGCTTTACAGAACCATATTCTGCAAAAACAGCACTCAGCGCGTCTTGTGTAACTTCATAGGAGAGGTTACCTACGTAAATTGACATTGAATGTCTCCAAAATCATAAGTTTGTAGAGATTTAGATTTCGGAGAGAAGTCTGTAATACTGTCAAGAGGAAAAAGCCTGTCAATACTAAACACAAACACTGTCACCGAATTAATTCTCATTTCACTTCCCATTATGACATAGCAGCTAACTTTCTGGGGAAAGTTTAAAAAACTGTTATGGAAAGTTATGTTAAGTAGTCAAACTACTTATAGCCAGCCGCAGCCATCGGATAAACTAATCCTCCACTCTTTTTTCTAAATATTGGCCAATCATCAACTGCTCATCTGCACGGGAGATGATGGTCTGTCTGGTGCGGTATTTGCTACCAATTAGCTTTAACTCTTCCTCAAACACTGAACCGTTATACTCAGTTCGCAAACACAGTGTTTTTGGGTTGGAGAAATAATATTGGGCGGTAACTGGTTTGGATATGGCAAAACCGCGATCGCGACACAAGGTGCTGCCCATAACCCCAAATAAAGTTGAGCCTTGAGACTCTTTCCTTGCCTTTAGCACATCCGTACTTTCCCATGTAACTGCTGCACCACAGATAAAACTACCCAGATCAGGCAAATCGTGCATCTGAGCTAGCTTTTGCAATTCATCACATCCTTGCTCTAGAAAATTGATCGTAACTATACTCTCCATCTCCTTGATTTCTCCCTTCGGTAGGGTGTAGTAGCGCCGTTGCGATCGCCACTTACCTGTTGATTCCTGGAAAAATTCGGAAATCTGGGATTCATTAGCAGTTTGTGCAATTTTTAGCAATGATGTCATGCCTTACTTTCCTCACCTAATGCAAATATATTTCTGGCAAAAGTTAATTCTTGCTGTTGTTGCTACAGTATTTATCGCCCCGTTTCTTGCCATATTATGCAAGGGGGGTAAGAAAAGATAGTGTTCTCTAATACATTTTAGACACAAAAAGCAATAAATCTTTAATATTTTTAATATATTAAGCAATATACCATAAATACTAGTATTTATGGTAGAATAAGATCCTATGTAACAAATAATAAGGGTAATTATTATAATACTGTCCATGATGTTAGAATAAGGTCTAAAAAGTATCATACCTTTAGAAAAACCCAGGTTTACCCTATGGGTAGATATCAGGAAACTGACAAATATTTATATTAAGTTTATAATTTGTTAACTGCAAGAAGATTGTCTACCTCTGCGAAAGAAGTAGAGCGGTGAGGATTTTGTGATTTTTGTGGAAAACAGTAGTTTTCGATAAAGAAAATTCCTGTTAGACAGCTTATTCATTCTCACCGTTTTCCGTTAATGATATCTCTCAGAATTACTTGATAAAACACGGCTGTTTAAGCCCAAAAGCTCCCCAATAGGAGAAAAGTAAATGATTTTGGACACAAATAAGCCGCACAAACAGGTGAGAATGACAGATCCCGTAGCCACTAAAGAGCTAATTAATATCAAGTTAGACTCAGTTGTGAAAACTGAGGTGGCTACCGCAGATTTAAAGAGTAGACTTCTTGCAAAAAGCACTTGTGCAACGGGTGGGAAAGGGAAAGAGGGAAATTATTTCCTTTCCTCCACCTCTGTAAGAAGTTTATTAATTCCCTGTTTTGTGGGCATAGGACTGCTGATGGCTAGTTGCGGATCATTACCCAAGGAATCAGCAGATGCACAACCTCAAAATTCTGGTAATGGGCAACGCGGTGGTGCTGCAACGCCTGTAGATGTGGCGATCGCTCGAACTGACTTGCTGCAAAAACAACTAGAATATACAGGTAATACAACACCCTTTCAGATTGTATCAGTGCGATCGCAAGTAGAAGCACGGCTGTTGGCTTTGAACTTAGATGTAGGTGATACAGTTAAGCGAGGACAAAACCTCGGACAATTAGATGATGTACTGCTACTGACAGCTTTAAAGCAAACAGAAGCAGAATTAGCAGCCCTCAAATCAGAAGTAGCAAGAGCAACCAATCAGGTAAGTAATGCCCGTGCAGACGTTGAACGGGCGCGGCTAGAAGTAGTTCAAGCTCAGGCAGACTCACAACGCCAACAGAATCTATTCAAAGCTGGAGCGATCGCTCAACAAACTGCCGAACAAGCACGTACTGAAGCTAAAACAGCTGCTCAAGCATTGCGGGCAGCTCAAGATCAAGTCCGTACAGAACAGCAAGCCGTCGCAGCTGCCCAAGGTAGAGTACTTGCCCAGCAAGCATTAGTTGCCCAAACCAAAGAGCGCAGCTCTTATGCTCGGCTCACATCCCCCATAACTGGCATAGTTATAGAAAAGGTTACAGAACCCGGCAATCTTCTGCAAGCAGGGGGCGAAGTCTTGAAAATTGGCGACTTTAACCGTGTCAAAGTCGTGGTGCAAGTTTCCGAACTAGAACTGTCACAAATTCAGGTTGGGCAGTCTGTACAAGTTCGCTTAGATGCCTTCCCCGATCAAGGATTAATTGGCAGAGTAACACGCATTTCTCCAGCTGCGGATGCTACGGCTCGGTTGATACCTGTGGAGGTAGTAATTCCCAACACTCAAGGCAAAATTGGCAGTGGACTACTGGCGCGAGTCAATTTTGAAAACCAGACACAACAACGAATTGTAGTGCCACAAACAGCTATTCAGAAGGCAAGGGGCAATAAATCAAATGCCACAGGTGAGACGCAAACAAATGTCGGGCAGAATTCTCCACCTAACACATCTGGGATGACAGAGGCAAAGTCACAAGACCAAAGCGGGGCAATATTTGTCGTCAAAGACACAGAAGGCAAAACGCAGGTAACAGCACGAGCCGTAATGTTAGGAAAAAGGGCTGATGGGAGAGTGGAAATTTTATCCGGTTTGCAAGCGGGAGAGCGCTATGTTGTTCGTAGTGGTAAGCCGTTAAAAGAAGGTGACACTATAAGTCTTTCAGTTCTTTCAGAAAAGCAATAGTAGGGTGAGCAATAAGCACCATACCAATAAAAAAAGTACTCAGTAGCCATCAATTTAGGATCATGCAACAGGCAAATAATAATGGCAATGGCGGGTTTAGCGTCAGTGCGATCGCTATCCGCCAACACATTGGCACACTCATGCTCACCGTGGCAGTAATTGTCATTGGGGTATTTTTTCTCACAACGATCCAAGTCGATCTTTTACCATCAATTACCTATCCACGAATTGGCGTTCGGCTGGAAGCGCCTGGTATTTCCCCAGAAGTAGCAGTAGACGAAATTACCAGACCTTTGGAAGAAGCTTTAAGGGCGACTGAGAATGTAGTGCAAGTTTTTTCCCGCACCCGTGAAGGACAGGTAAGCCTCGATTTATACTTCCAACCAGGGGGCGATATTGACCAAGCCCTAAACGATGCTACTGCTGCCTTTAACCGAAACCGAGGACAACTACCGGACACCATAGAGGAGCCGCGATTATTTAAAGTCGATCCCTCTCAATTGCCGATTTATGAATTGGCACTGACATCTGCCTCGTTGCCAGGTAAGGATTTACGCGTATTTGCTGATGAAGAGTTAACGCGGGAACTTAGTGTTGTACCAGGAGTCGCTTCAGTTGATGTGTCTGGTGGTGCTGAGGAAGAAGTCCGAGTGCTTGTTGACTTAAACCGTTTGCAAGCTTTGGGTGTGGGGTTAAATGATGTATTAGATGAATTAACAGCCCGTAACCAAGATACTTCTGGTGGTCGGATTCTGGGGCAAAATTCCGAGCCATTGACTCGGACTGTAGGGCGCTTCCAAAATGCTAGGGAAATTGAAAACCTTTCCTTGGAAGTTTCCTCCTCTTCTGCTACTGTTAATACCACTAATAGCAGTAATACCACTACCACTGCAACTACTACCCCTGCACCTTCCCGCCGCGTCTACTTGCGAGACTTTGCTGAGGTAATTGACGATACAGAAGACCAGCGAGTATTTGTCTACCTCAATCGTCAACCTGCTGTGAAATTTTCAGTCCAAAAGCAGCCTGAGGCCAATACAATTAACGTTGTAGATGCTGTTAAACGGCGAATTGAACAATTGCGGCAATCGGGTTTAATTCCAGCAGATATGACTTTGAGTCCCACCACAGATGAATCTGTCTTCATTCGTAATTCCTTAAATGATGTCATCTTTTCGGGAATTTCTGGGGCATTGTTAGCAGCAGCAGCAGTGTTGTTATTCTTAGGATCATTCAGGCAAACATTGATCATCAGTTTGACGATTCCCCTGTGTACTCTAACAGCGATCGCTTTGATGAAAATATTTGGTCTGACTTTAAATGTATTCAGTTTAGCAGGTCTGACATTAGGAGTTGGTCAGGCAATTGACACATCGGTTGTAATCTTAGAAAACATTTCCGAAAAAGTGGGGATGACTCCCAATCAGAGAGAAATAGGGGCAGAGGAAAAGGGGAAAAATTCCAAATTCTTTATTGACAGTGCCATTAATGCTTCCCAAGAAGTAGAATCTGCTTTAGTTGCTGCTACAGCTGCCAACTTAGTTTCTGTAGTGCCATTCCTTTTAATTGGCGGCTTTATCGCACTGCTATTTAATGAACTGATTCTGACAATTAGTTTTGCAGTCGCAGCCTCCCTTATCGTTGCGATTACAGTAGTGCCGATGCTGTCTTCTCGACTTTTGGGAATTTCCTGGTCTAGTAGGGTAAGTGAATTTTGGCTGCTTAGAAAGTTTAATCACCGATTTGAAGATGCTACGCGGGGATACGGTAACTTTTTAAGCAAAGTTTTACACTATCGGCTCCTCGTAGTAATTGCTGCTTTGCTAATTTTAGGCGGCAGTAGCTTCTTTATGTTTGGTCAAATTCCCCAAGAAATTTTACCACGGATTAGCACTGGACAAGCCACCTTAAGAGCGCAGTTTCCCGCCGGTACACCTTTAGCAACTTCGGAAAAAGTTATGCAAATTGTCGATGACATTTTGCTCAAACAACCAGAAACCGAGTTTGCTTTTACAACTGTGGGTGGTTCTTTGTTTGGCACCAATACTACAGAAAATCCTTTACGTGCCGGCAGTACTATCAATTTAAAGCCAGGCACAGATGTCGAAGTATTCGTCAAAAAAGTCACTCAGGAATTTAACAAACTCAACTTAGCAGGAATTCTGCTGCGCCTCACTCCTGGACAAGTGCGGGGTTTAATTTTGAGTAATTCCCCGGTGCAAGGGTCAGACGTTGACGTGATTCTGCAAGGTGAGAATGAAGAAAGTTTAACGCAAGCAGGCGCACAAGTGCTGCAAGCGTTGCAGGAAAGGGCAAAATTAGCGACATTCCGACCAGATGCCGACCCCCGGCAACCGGAAATCCAAATTCGCCCCGACTGGGAAAGGGTTTCAGCTTTAGGGTTGAGCGCAGGGCAAATTGGTGCAACAGTTCAGACAGCAATTGAAGGCTCAATTCCCACGCAAATTCAACGCGGCAATCGGTTGGTTGATGTGCGGGTGCAGCTAAATAAAGAAGCGATTGCGCGTCCTTCGCAACTAGAGCAGTTACCGCTATTTACAGAAAATAATCAATTAATCCGGCTTTCAGATGTTGCGGATATTCAAGAAGGCCAAGCGCCGGGTGAGGTGCAACGAATTAATCAGCGCCAAGCTTTTATTGTGGCAGGCAATCTCAGCGATGGAGCTAGTCTTGGTGAAGCGATCGCCGAAGTCAATGAGGTACTCCAGGATGTAGACTTACCTGATGGGGTTTCAATTGTGCCTAGTTCTGCTCAAGAAACTAATCAGCAACTTCAGGATGCTTTAAAAACCTTGGGAGCGTTGGCAGTTTTCCTAATATTTGTAGTCATGGCGGTGCAATACAATTCGCTCATTGACCCGTTGGTAATTATCTTCACCGTACCACTGGCATTAGCTGGGGGAATTTTTGGACTTTACATTACCAAAACTGCAATTGGCGCAACTGTAATTGTTGGTGTGGTGCTGCTGGTGGGAATTGTAGTGAACGCGGGGATTTTGATGGTGGAACTGGCGAACCAAATTCGGGAAGAAGTTGGTTGTACTCGCCAAATTGCGATCATGAAAGCTGCTCCTCAACGCTTGCGCCCAATTATCATGACCACAGTCACGACGATCTTAGGACTGTTTCCTTTGGCCTTGGGCATTGGCGAAGGTTCTGAATTTTTGCAGCCTTTAGGAATTGTAGTTTTCTTTGGGATGGCGATCGCAACAATGCTGACATTATTTATCATCCCCTGTTTTTATATTCTGCTGCACGATTTGCTAGGTGGCAATTGGTCAAAGCCAGTGTTAATCCGCTTACGTGGATTTACGAAAAAATGGATTTGAATTGCTGATCAGGATTCAATACAGTTCAGATACAGCGCTTCCTGCTATTATACAATACAGTTTTTCTCCTTGCCCCTCTCCTAGCATAGTTTTCAGTTTTGAAGATGTACCTCATAGCTGCCGGAAGTGCTGTAAGACCAAAATATTTGTAGAGACGGCGATTTATCGCGTCTCAAAAACCCAAAATTTTGTACCAGTAGCCCTTAACTGAACCGTATTGGATCAGGATTAACGCAAAACAGTGTACACAGTTTATCAAATTACTCAAAACAAAAACCTCACCCTGTCCTGACGGACATCCCTCTCCTTACTAAGGAGAGGGACAGGTTTTGCATAGCATAACCAGGGTGAGGTTTCTTTGGGCTATTCGATAAACTCTGTGTACACGTAGGTAGGGAAAGGGGGAGAAGGAAGAACACCTTATTTAAAATAGTTATTAAACAATGCCAAGCCGGTTACTTGCTTTAAAGTAAAGTGGCGTTGCATCGTTAACTCGCTGATGCCTGGTCTATAATCTCCTTAAATCTCTCAATCGCGTCCTTTCGGATCAACTTGAAATCTGAATTTTCTATTTTATTTTCAGCTTGGTCTGTGCCATCAAGATTGAATTTGCCGTAATAAACCCCTACAGGAAAATACAATGGACTACCATTCAAACCTTTCTTAAGGAAAAGAATGTATTTCGCATTCTTGACTAGCGGTTGGTAATCGTCAAATACTTGAAGGAAACTTTTGCCGGTGATTCTGTCTGCAACTATAGCTGCTTGTTGTCCGATCAATAGCGTATCAGAATATGACGCACCTTTGGGCACACGTTGTACTTTAAATTCAGTCTGGGAAATCGCTTCAGTAACATAACCCCCAAAATCACGTTGAATTAAGGGTGTACTTTCCGTGATCGATTGCGTTGGTTTTCCAATAGCGATAATATCTGATTTTGCAATTAAATCCTCTACATCTTTTGGTACAATAATGCTCCCCTCTGTTCTTCTAACTCTCAAACCCTCAACAATTTCAGTACTTGCAGATACTTTCTTGGTACTTTGTGCTAAGGAGTTGGTTGTATTGTTTGCAGTAACTAGACCAGCACCAAAGACCGCGATCGCTGCAATAGTTGTAAAATAAATTCCCTTTTTCATCAGTTCCCTCATGTCGCTTTTAAATTCGCTTTATCGTATGCCTCTACAATGAGGATCTAAATCAAATTTCCAATATATGCATTGCCCGATTTGTCAACACATAAGTTTTAATTTAGATTTTTATAAAGATTGCGTGAAATTATTAGTGATTGTGATACGGCATTACAAAAATTGCTTTATAAATCAACCTATGAGTAGATATAAACTCACTGAGGAGGCACACATTAGCCACTATTTATCTAGCAAGTAGATAGCCGTTTAAAAGTGAGTCTTTGCTGCTTGATTTAACCTACGCGGTATAGCATTCTCTTAATCAATATAAAGAGGACAGAAATATGACTACAATAGCAACAAAAATAGCCTTGGCTATTTTAGGAGCAGCAGGGATTAGTTTTTTGTCTTTGACACCAGCGAGAGCTTTCATTTTAGTAGAACCCATCGTTACAACCGAGAATGAAGACATACGCAAAATGAGAGAACCAAGAACCCTTGGGGCAGATATTCTACCAGGGCAAATAATAGAATATGGTGTCCCAGATCGAGCTAACAATATGCTAAATGGCACTGGCAATAATATAGGAAGCTTAGTCTTTGACTTGCAAACGCTGTTTTATACTAATCCTGATTCTACTCCATCATTTGAGAATGAGCCGGTGCGGTGGGGTGATGTTGATGGAGATGGGAAGATTGGTTTCTCTAGTATTCCTGAACTAGAGGATATCTTTACAAACGTTACTGTCGAAGGCAGCATTATTACTTATAGTGGTGGCGTAATCCCAGACGGAACCGTGTTTTTCAATCGATTCTCTACCCAGCCTGATTTATCACCAGGTGGTGGAATCATTCCATCAGCACCACCCCCACCGGCGGATCAAGATGGGCCGATCCGAGTGAGTGCTTATTACACCGCCATTCCTGAATCAACTAACCTTTTAGGTGTACTAGTCATTGGCGCTTTAGGTGTAGCTTTAAAACTCAAGCGATCGCTACACTGTTAACGTTTTAACTCACGATATACTGTGAGTGTTTCTTGATGGACGCGGGCAACGTTAAGCCGCTCTAGGTTTTGATTTGCCCGTTGTTTCCACTCGTGTAGCATCTCGGCATTACTCAGTAATTTCACTAAAACCTCAGCCAAAGCATTACTATCTTTTACTGGTACTAAAATACCTGCTTGCCCATTATCCAAAGCTTCAGGAATCCCATCTACCTGAGTGCCAATGATCGCTGTTCCAGCTTCCCTAGCTTCCGAAAGTACCAGAGGGCAAGGGTCACGGTGGGAAGCCAACACAAATATGTCACAAGATAAGAGATAGCGTTGAGGTTCCGGCTGGAAGCCTTCAAAATGAATGCGTTCTTTTACAGAAGTTGCTTGTGCCTGGGCTTCAAATAGTTGTTTATCAGGGCCATTTCCTACCAAATAAAGATGCGTTTGGGGAAAATCTGAGGCAATTTGTTCAAAGGCAGCGATTAACTCAGTAATTCCTTTACGTTGATACATCCCGGCTACAGTAGCGATCGCTGGACGCTGTAACAGCAAAGGTTGATAATTCTGTATTTGTCGGGTGCGGGGACTGCCTAGAGTACCGTTACATACCACCCGCAACTTGCCTTCTGGGACACCGCGCCTTGCCATAGAATCTCGCACAGCCTTACTAACGGCAATTACCCTGTCAGCTAAACCCATCAGCAGGCTGGAACGCTGAAATTCGTTGTGTACTGTGGAAACTAAAGCATATTTATGCCCTTTAAAAATGCGTGCTAGAATGACGCCTGTCATCATGTGTGCATGAACAATATCCGGCTGAAATTCTGCTGCGATCGCTTGGTAATGGATAACTGCTTTGATAATATTTATTGGTTTCCTAGTTTGGTCTAGTAAGTAGTGTTTGATGCCACAAATATTTAGTAATGTCTCGTATTCACCACCAGCAGAAATAACCGCTACCTCATGACCAGATTTTGCTTGTAAACAAGCAAGATCCACAGCCACATTCACAATCCCGTTACCTATTTCTTGAACGTGGTTCAAAATATGGATGATTCGCATAATTTTTGAGATATGTATAAAAAGTTAAAGATAAGTAATTGAGTGGAAATCAATACAATTGTTGAGGTTTTCAGTGACTACTCAAAAGTAGCCAGTAGTTAGCCATTCGCACTTATAATCAGCTACTTAGCTTTAAAGACTTATTCAATCACGGCTTAATAAATCGGGGTAAAACTTCAAAATATCTGGTTTTGAAACCTAGTTTATTTACTCCACCAAGTTTAAAGCCGTTGTAATTGCTAATTTACTCAAAAAAATGCGATGTCTACGACGGGCTACACAATAACCGCTATGATCGTTTTTACTCAGGACTTACGCAAACAATAGCCAAAACCCTGATTTTTAGGTAGGGGCAATTCATGAATTGCCCCTACAGCGTGTGGTTTTGCGTAAGTCCTATTACTACCAAACCGTCGGTCTAGAAAGCAACAACACAGTTTGCCGCCACGCGCAACGCGGCTGTTGTTCAAAGAACTGGTAAAAATGCCCAATAACTCATGACAGGGGAAATTGCGTCCGAATTGTTCGGTTCTACGACTGTCACCAGTACACAAATGCCTATAACCTCTTAAGTAGTAGTGAAATGTCTACCCTAGACGCTGTTAGTCACTCTCGAATTAAGGGGTGAAAACTTGTGTACAAATGGATATTGCCAAGCCTGAGCGAAATCTTAGCTGAAAATCAATCAAGTGTAGCTGAATGTTTACCTGTCAAAGCAGAACGGCAATGGCGTGTCAGCCTAGCAGCGACAGAACATTTGCTATTGAATACTTTAGCGGCTGCTTCAACAGACAAAATCCAAGGATTAGTTTTAGCTGCACCTGCACCCTTATTTAGTGAGCCAAAACTGACTCAAAGCCTACAAACAGTAACTTTTACAGCAAAACCATTTAATCCCTTGGCACTGATGCCATTTCAGATGCCAGATGCGATTGCATCAAAAGATGATGAAATCGCTTCCCATGAGTCGGTACTTCCCTTACTACCTGCTGATCCGCTAACGGCAGAGCAGTTTTGCTTGGTTTTTACAGATAAATTTAGATTAGTGCTGGTTTTAGCAACACACAAAAACGGTAAAAAAACTTTTTCATTTTCTTTTGAGCCAGAGATAGTGCAGCAGGCTTGGCGATCGCTGGGAGCAAGGGTAATGTTGGCTAATCCAGAATTTTTTGCTCAGTTGGATGTGTTAGTACAACAGTACTCTCAGGTAGTACCAGATTACCGGATTGTGATTCAGTTTAGCCAGTTGTTGCTTCAGGAATTAACAGAATCAGAAGAGACTGGGGACAAGGGAGACAAAGAAAATAACCTATGCCCAGTGATGTCAGTTGCTTCTCCTGTGGGTGACGCTACGCGAACTCAAGTCACCTGCAACGAGAAACCCGTCTTTAGTTCTGGCTCGCCAACGTACTGGCTTACCAATGACACCACTTGCTTTAAGTCGGCAAAGCCGCCCAACGGAATGGCTTCCCAATCCCCAAATCCCGATGTGGAATTACTCCAAGCCTTTGCTCACGAAGTCCGCACTCCTTTGACAACTATTCGCACTATGACTCGCCTCTTGCTGAAGCGACGAGACTTAGATGCTAGCGTGATCAATCGCTTAAAAATTATCGATCATGAGTGTACTGAGCAAATTGACCGCATGGAGTTGCTATTTAAGGCAGCAGAATTGGAAACTAGTGCCTCGGTAAAATCCTCAAAAACTCAACTCACGCCGATGTCTTTAGATCAAGTGTTGCAGCAGAGCATTCCCCGTTGGGAACAAGCAGCGCATCGGCGGAACTTAACTTTAAATGTTGTTTTACCCCAACAACTACCAACAGTGGTGAGTAATCCTACCATGCTGGATCAAGTACTCACTGGTTTGATAGAAAATTTCACTCGCAGCTTACCCCCTGGCAGCCATATTCAAGTACAAGTTATCCCGGCGGGAGATCAACTGAAGTTACAATTATCGCCTCAATTCAGGTGCAAAGACACAAGTAAAGCCGCTATACCTGCAACGCCACCAATTCGCAAAGCCCTTGGTCAACTACTGATCTTCCAACCAGAAACGGGTACCATTAGTTTGAATATGGCCGCAACTAAGCATTTGTTTCAAGCGATCGGTGGCAAACTAATTGTCCGCCAGCGCCCACAATATGGGGAAGTATTGACGATTTTCCTTCCATTGGAAGTTAGCAAGCATTGACACTCCCCGCAGCTATTGCCGAGGGGATTCTAGATTCATAGACTTGTCTGTTCGCGCAGCTTCTCCCAAGGGGAGAAGTACGAAATATGCAACTGTGTTGCTGTTTCTCAGGGGTTTTCAGCATTTCCCTTATAAGCAGAAGCCGGGAGTTAGGAGTTAAAATATCACTCATTTTCTGTAGCGATCGCTCGTGGGGCGTCGCCAACACTAGCTAGTTGCACTGTAAAAGTAGAACCTTCATATAGTTTACTTTTCACAGAAATAGAACCACCACAGCGCACTAACAACTGCTGGACAATCGTTAAACCCAACCCAGCACCACTATGATCTTCAGTTACTCCTGTCCGCACCCGATAAAAGCGGTCAAAGATTTTGGGAATCTCGCTTTCAGCAATACCGATACCTGTATCGCGGAATTCTAATTGGACATAGTTACCTTGAATACGGGCACGCACCCATACTTTACCTCCTTCCGGGGTAAACCTAATACTGTTTTGCAGTATATTAATCACAATTTGCCTCAGACAACCACTCACACACCAAACAGATGGGAGTTCGGGGGGTACGATGTAGGCTAAGATAATGCCTTTTTCTTGGGCTATAGTTTGATAGGTACTGACTACTCCAGGCACAATATCTGAGACACGCACCGACTCTAAAGTGGCCTCCTCCAAATTCCGTTCTAGCTGCACCAGTTCCAACAAACCAATAATCAGGGAATTTTGGTGATCGCACTGGGTATTTAACATTTGTAAATACCGTTGTCGCTGCGGGGGTTTAAGATTGGGGGAATTCAATAATGAAAGTGCTGTCTTCATGTGCGTCAGGGGTATACGCAGTTCCTGACACACATTTTTCAGGTATTCATCTTTGAGTTGCTCTTTATTGTACAGTTCTTGATTTTGCTGCTGCAATTTGGTGGTGCGTACTGTAATAATTTGACGATTAATTTCATCTTGTCGTAGGAGTTGTTTTGCCAACAATTGATTCATAAGTGCGGCTTGGGGCACAGTTGGACAAATAAAACTAGCAGGTAAAATTGGCGATGATTCTGGCGCGATTGCTTTTTGGATACCATCTAATGCTTGCTGAATTATTCTCCCCTCAACAGTAGTTATAATCAGCAACGGCTGGTTTTTATTAGTATTTACCTTCCCTGATGCCTGATTTTTGCGTTTTTTAAGTGGTCGATGAGCCAAAATTAAACTGCAAAACTGGGGCGATAACACCATCAGAAAGTTTTCCCGTCGCATTTGGCTATCTGGTGGGAGATGAACAAGGACATCATGGGGGGATGAGGGAGTATTTTCTCCCCCGACTTCCCCTCCTCCTACATCTCCCTCTTTCCCCTTCTCCTCGATCTTAAAAATATAAATGAGACTAGACGCACCTACCGAAGATTGATAACGTGCTAATTCTGATTGCCAAATTTTTTCTGGTGGTAGCTTCACCCATAAAGTGGCTGCAATTTGCTGCTCAATTAGTAAGTCAATTTGCGCTCTCAGCAGTGATAGCAGAGTAGCAGGACTGAGGGACAATGGTTTAGGAGGCGCTTGCACTCCCATAACCAGTTGATAAACAGACAGATCCTTAGCCAGAGAAACATTCATGAGTCAAGCAGAACAAGGGTGAAGCAAGAAATAATTCTGTCTTCGATTTTCACCTTTATGTGTACATCTTTTACAAAATTCCCACGGAAAGAAACATGAACTTGAAGTTGTAGTTGATTTTCATTGTGTGGAATACACATTTTAGGGTAGCACAGTTAACTGTGCGTCCCTACTTAGAATTAAGCTTGGATGTTCAGTCTTTGGTGTAAAGCATCGCGTGCGTGTTCTCGGTCGTCAAAATGGATTTTTTCAGTACCGAGTATTTGGTAGTCTTCGTGACCTTTACCAGCAAGCAGCACTCCATCACCGGGTTGTGCTTGTAAAATAGCAGTCCGAATTGCGATCGCTCGATCACAAATTACCGTTGGCTGTACTGTTTGGGCAATTCCCGCCAAAATATCCTCCAAAATCCGTTCTGGGTCTTCAGTCCGGGGATTATCTGATGTCACCACTGCCACATCAGCTAAGTCAGCAGCGATTTTACCCATTTTTGGCCGCTTAGTGCGATCGCGATCGCCTCCACAACCAAACACACAAATCATCTTACCAGGTATAAACGGACGTGCAGCTTTCAGCAAATTTTCCAAGCTATCAGGCGTGTGGGCATAATCCACAATCACGCTAATATCCTGATCAGGAATAATCTGTACCCGTTCCATCCGTCCGGGAACACCTGGAAATTCAGGTATCACAGATGCCACTAACTGCAAATCTAGCCCTAAGTGTAAAACTGCTCCGACAGCTGCTAAGAGATTTTCTAAATTATATTGCCCAACTAAAGGCGATCGAAAAGCTACATCGCTATGAGGCGTATGCAGCGTACCACTGACACCATTGGGTTCGTAACTTAAATCACTCATCCACAAATCAGCGCTGTTATCGTTGACACTGTAACTCCAAACCCGTTTGGAATCCAACGACGCAATTAACCGCTTTCCGTAGTCATCATCAGCATTAATTATCGCCCGTCCCTTGAGATAATCAGAGCTAAACAACAATGCTTTGGCAGTAAAGTAATCTTCCATGTCGCTGTGGTAGTCGAGATGGTCTTGCGTAAGATTACTGAACACCCCTACCTCAAATTGACAACCCAACACTCGACCCTGTGCCAAAGCGTGGGAACTTACTTCCATTACTCCGAACTCACTACCAGCATTCACAGCCTCAGCTAGCTGCTGTTGCAGTTCCACCGCGAAGGGCGTAGTGTGGGCAGCAGTTTGCTCAAAACCTGCCCAACGAGTGTAGAGTGTTCCCATCAAAGCCGTAGCTAGATTAGCTTTGATCAGCAGAAATTCAATTATATGAGTAGTTGTAGTTTTGCCATTCGTACCAGTCACGCCTACCAGTTTGAGTTTTTGCCCCGGATAACCGTAAAAAGCACTGGCTATCTGGGCACAAGCTTGAGTTATGTTACTTGCACTGATAACCACAGCTTCATTTGTGGGAGGATGTTTCTGTGCCGCTTCAGGAGAAATGATCGCAGCTACAGCACCAGATGCGATCGCACTCTGCCAAAATTCCCCACCATCAACCCGCGTTCCTGGCATCCCAATAAACAAATCTCCCACACCGCAAGCATGAGAATTCGTCTTCAAACCCCTAACTTCCACATCCTCTAAAGCCGGATGGTTAGGCAATTGCTCAACACTATCTACCCCTGTTAGTAATTCCTGCAATTTCATCTTGTGAACCCTCGTCAGATGCTTATCTTGCGCTTATTCTGCATTATTTTTTTCTAATTAGCTAAATATTTACGTAACATTTGCTCCAACTGCTGCACACTAGCACGAGGAGAAGGACGCGGCAAAGGTGACTCACGCAAATTTTCTTTCTCTGTCCCCTCTACGCTTCTGCGGTTCGATAAATAAAGTACTGGCACTTCATACTGATACGCAGCAAACCAATCTTCACGAGTCGTAATATCTCGAATTTCCAACTCAAAACTGAGATTTTGGATTTGTTCTAGCTTTTCCTGCAAACCCTCACATAAATGACATCCAGGTTTACTGTATAAAATTAATCGCATTTGCTTTTACTAAATTTGCATACATCAAATAGACGCGATATATCTCGTCTTTACAAGTCATAATAGGCATATTAGTTATATAATTGCTAATTTTAAATTTGAGAAAATTCAGCAGCTTCCTGAGACTCAGAACAAGGCGTGATTTTACACAAGGAGATAACGACCATGACTCAAGTCAAATCTCAAATCACACTAGAAGAATTCCTCGCACTCTCCGAAGGGGAAGGGGATATCACCTACGAATTAGTTGATGGCGAGGCAAAACCCAAAATGGCACCAAAAAGATTCCATTCTAGGCTAACAGGCACAATCTACACACTTCTAACCCTGTGCGTACAAAATCGTGGTGAGGTTGGTATAGAGTGGGCAATTACTTTAAAACGTAAAGGTCGAGACTGGGCACCAATACCAGATTTACTCTATATCTCCTACTCTCGGCTCAACAGTGACTTAATTGAGGATAAACCTTGTCCCATCCCTCCAGACTTAGTTATTGAAATTATCTCTCCTGACCAAAGTTTTGGAGAAATGAGCGCAAAAGCTATAGATTACCTGAATGCGGGTGTCATGAGAGTTTGGGTTGTGGATGCAAAAGCTAAAACAGTCACTATTTTTTATCCTGATGCACCGCCTCAAACAAAAAGTGGTGCAGATATTCTAGAAGATTCCCTACTTGAAGGGCTGCAAATTACAGCCGAACAAATTTTTCAACAAGCAGGAATTCCTTAAATAATTCGTAATTCGTAATTCGTAATTCGTAATTACCCCTCTTCTGTCACTCTCCGAAAACATTTGCCTTTTCTAAATTCTAGAGCTTTTGTATAGTAAGCGATGTCTACGACGGGCTACGCCTACGCACGATTTTTTTCTAATAACAAATACAGCACCAATTTTTTTCTAATAAGATAGCTTGTATTGATTACCTGATCAGGCTTCTAGCGATCGCTCTCTCGGAGAGTGACAAAAGAGGGCTAAAGTTTGCCCTCGCAAAGTCATTTGTCGCGCCAGCAGTTGTTTTGCCTCTGTCACCGAGCCGTGGTCTAATGCAGTGTGGGCGATCGCTGCACTTGATTAACTAAGCCACGATTAAAATTTCTTCAAATTTAAATTAAACTTATACTTATTTTTACCAAAAGATTAAGTAAGTATCTTATCATGGTCAATGCCAAGATGAGTTTTTCAATTTAGTTAAGTTTCTGGGCGTTGCTCAATTGAGGTATGAATCCAAGTGCAAAGACGTTATGCCAAAACGTCTCTACAATAAATAATTTTAGTATTATGTAAAATTATTTTCATAGATGGAATCAGCAAGGGCAAATAATATTACCTGATGTTTATTTGATTGAAGATATCTAAACAATAAAGTAAACGGAATTCTTGCTGTCAAGCAATTTTAAGTCCAAGAAACAGAAATTTTTCACATAGGATTTTTCAGATGGTTCAAGTCAACTTTAACATTTGGGGTAACGGTTCTATCAACCGTTCTGGAAGCATTAGTTCTGATGCACCGACCTATGTTGTTATTCATGGTTATCAAAACACTGGTGGTAACGCAGGTAATAATTACAACCCCGCCGACTGGATGGAAAACATCGCCCAGACCATTCGACAGCGCGAGTCTAATGCTAATATCATTCTTTTAGATTGGGAGGAAGGAGCTAGTTCGTTGTTTTATCCTACTTCCGCAGGTAGAACGCGCGATGTCGGTAATCAATTGGCTACATACTTAATAAATAATGGCGTAGATCCCACTTACACCAATTTGATTGGGCATAGTTTAGGAGCGCACGTTGCTGGATTTGCTGGCTCTGCCTACCGTCAATCTACTGGGCGTTCTATTGCTCAAATAGTAGGATTAGATGCAGCCGGACCTGAATTTGAAGGCAAAGCAGCGAGCGATCGCTTAGATCCAACCGATGCAACGCGAGTAACATCTGTCCATACCAGTGAAACTCTGGGCTATGATGATCGATTGGCTACCTTGGATGTTTATGCCAACTGGAATGACCTCTTCCAGCCCGGACAGTGGAATTTTGCTGGTAATCATAGCTATGCCCACACCCTCTACACAGAATTACTCCAAGGCAATAGCTTTCTTCAGTCCAACGGCACTCTGTTGAACTTGAACACAGTAGTCAATGCTGGATTTACTGGGCAGAACGATGCCAGCACTAAAAACAATAAAGGTATTTTTGCTCTCAATCTTTCGGGTACTACTAACAACGACACTCAAGCGGGTGGTGCAGCCAATGATACCATCGGTGGCAATGCCGGAAATGACTACATTACAGGTGGCGATGCTAACGATTCCCTCTTTGGGGATAGTGGTAACGATCTTCTGTATGGGGGGCGTGGTAATGATTCTGTCTTCGGTGGCACTGGTAGCGATCGCGTGTTTGGAGATGACGGTAACGACCTGCTGACAGGAGCAAATGCAGCAGCCGGAAGAGGTATTGGTGAATTTGACCGCTTGACTGGTGGCAATGGAAGCGATCGCTTTGTGCTGGGTACTACTGTGGGTGTCTTCTACAGCGATGGCAATATCAGCACTTCTGGAGTAGGCGACTATGCTTTAATTGCTGATTTCAATGCCTTGGAAGACACGATCCAATTGTCTAGCAATAGCTATAGCTTGGGAGCAGTGCCGGTTGGTTTGGCTACAGGTACAGCCTTATTTGTAAATGAAAGTAGTCTCGAACTAATTGCGATCATTCAAGGCTCTACTAATCTCAGCCTTAGTGCCAGCTATTTTGTAACTGTCTAAGACATAATCTCAACAATCCACAATTAGAACCTCGTTTCCAGCCTCTGGCTGGAAATGCACCTCATTGCGGCTCTGCCGCGAATCAGGAAGGTGGAGAAAGTAGGCATTCCCAGTCAGAGACTGGGAACGAGGTACTATATTTTGATACTATTTAAAACTGGACTCTTTAAATATTGATTGACGTATGAGCAAAGGTACCCTGTTTGATAAAGTTTGGGACTTACACACCGTTGGTACACTTCCCTCAGGACTGACGCAACTATTTATCGGGCTTCACCTAATTCATGAAGTCACCAGTCCCCAGGCTTTTGCAATGTTACACGAGCGAGATTTAAAAGTACTGTTTCCAGAGCGGACTGTTGCTACAGTCGATCATATTGTGCCGACAGAAAATCAAGCACGTCCCTTTGCCGATCGCTTGGCAGAGGAGATGATCCAGGCGCTCGAAAAGAACTGTCAAGAAAATGGCATTACCTTTTATAATATTGGTTCTGGTAATCAGGGTATAGTTCATGTCATCGCTCCAGAACTTGGGCTTACCCAACCAGGAATGACGATCGCTTGTGGAGATAGCCACACTTCGAGTCATGGAGCCTTTGGTGCGATCGCATTTGGCATCGGTACTAGCCAAGTCAGGGATATTCTCGCTTCCCAAACCCTTGCTCTCTCGAAGCTGAAAGTCTGCAAAATTGAAGTTAACGGCAGTCTGAACCCAGGAGTTTACGCCAAAGATGTCATCCTGCATATCATCCGCACCCTTGGCGTTAAAGGTGGCGTGGGATACGCCTACGAATTTGCGGGTACGACATTTGCACAAATGAATATGGAAGAACGGATGACTGTCTGTAATATGGCCATCGAAGGCGGTGCTAGATGCGGCTACGTTAATCCCGATCAAGTAACTTACGATTACCTCAAAGGCAGAGATTTTGCTCCCATTGATGCAGACTGGGATAAAGCAGTGGTTTGGTGGGAATCCATTAAGAGTGATGTTGATGCCCAGTACGATAATGTAGTAGTATTCGACGCTGCGGAAATTTCTCCTACTGTCACCTGGGGGATTACTCCTGGTCAAGGTATCGGTGTCAACGAGTTAGTGCCTCAGCCGGAAGAACTGCTTGAAGAAGACCGATTTATTGCTGAAGAAGCTTACCTTTACATGGATTTATATCCTGGTCAACTTATTAAAGGTACTAAAATTGATGTCTGCTTTATTGGTAGTTGCACCAACGGCAGGATTAGTGATTTGCGAGAAGCTGCGAAAATCGCCAAAGGTCGCCACGTTGCAGAAGGAGTTAAAGCCTTTGTTGTCCCCGGTTCTGAAAGGGTGAAGGAAGAGGCGGAAGCTGAAGGACTAGATAAAATCTTTCAGGAAGCCGGATTTGAGTGGCGTGAACCAGGATGTTCGATGTGTTTGGCCATGAACCCCGATAAGCTACAAGGAAGACAAATCAGCGCTTCCTCATCTAATCGCAATTTTAAAGGAAGACAAGGTTCATCTTCCGGTCGGACATTGCTAATGAGTCCGGCGATGGTCGCCACTGCTGCAATTAAAGGCGAAGTTTCTGATGTGCGCGAGTTGCTGTAATTTCTCCCCGGCTTCGCTATTTCGGCATTGCATAAATGCGGGATGAATTGAGATTTTTTACCAAGGCTAAAGATTGATTCTTTGCGCCTTTGCGCGAAACAAAATTCATCCCATCAATCAGCAACGCCCAGCAACACCGTTTTTTCTTTTGACCCGCACCTTAGATGCATCGACGTGCACCTTAGATGCATCGACGTGCACCTTAGATGCATCGACGTGCACCTTAGTTGCATCGACGTGCACCTTAGTTGCATCGACGTGCACCTTAGATGCATCGACGTGCACCTTAGTTGCATCGACGTGCACCTTTGATGCATCGACGTGCACCTTAGTTGCATCGACTTGCACCTTAGTTGCATCGACCTGCAACAATTAACTTACCCTATATTACGCAGTAACTCTAAAAGAAGCGGTTAATATTGAGGTAGAGCGAACAATAGCCTAATCTGCTTGAAATTTAGTATGGCAGGTATATAAAAAAGTGACTTTAAACCATGTCATTATTAAACACTCCCCTCACTAAAGAAGATTTTATTAACTCTCACTGGCAGGACGTAGTTAATAGCACCGAGAGAAAAGAGTGTCTGACTTACAACAAAGTCTTCTGGAACAAAGCACAGGCAGCAAAAGAGGCAGGAAATGTCAAAGAACAGTCTGTATTTGAGATTCTGGAGGTAGTGACTGGTGCTGCAATCCAACCGCGATCAAATGAAGAGTTTTTGGCTAAATTTGTTGAGTGCTTGACAGATGAACATCTAGATTTTTTGGCTGAGATTGTGGATGAAGTCTCAAACCCAGAGCTTCAAGCACGAATTGCAGATATTCTCTGGACTAGCAAACGACGTGACTATTATAAAATGGCGCAGTTAGCAGTCACAGATTACTTAAAATCTGCCGCAGAATTAGAAGATCCTGAAAACGAGACTTTATGTTTCGCTAGAATTGAACGGGCGCTCTGGCTAGCACGCAAAATTAATCATAATTTTGAAGATGTTGTTGCACATATCGAAAAAGTTCTTGAACGCTGCAATGGAGAAGATCCAAAGTTTTTATCAGCAGAGCTTATGGAGCTTTTGCAAGAACACAAACGCGGTAATTTTAATAAATATGCTGCTTTAGCTGAGAAAGCTGCAACTCTATCAGAATCAGCAAATGATTGGCGTAGGGCAAGAAATTATTGGGAAATTAAAGCACAATGGCATCGTCTTGAAAAAGATGCAGAACAGGAACGTGCAGCGCAAATGCAGGCTGCTGAAACCTATGTCAAAGAAGCTGAAGATAGCCTTAAGGGTACAGATCCAAGCTATCTCCAAGCATCACCTCTTCTGCAAAAAGCTTTTGAAGCTTTTATGAATGTCCGAGGTACTAAGGAAGAAACTATCGCTGCAAAGGAAAAAGCTGAGGAGGTTCGCAAGCTTCTTAGCCAGTATCAGGAGCAATCCTTAAATGAGTTAGTTTTTATGTCTCATGAAACAGATATTAGTGTTCAAGTAAATATAGCCAGATCACACGTTAAAGGTAAAGAATTTGATAATGCACTCTTTTATCTAGCATTTCTAGGAACACCACATAAAGTCTCTCACCTTCGACAAGAAGTCTTGAAAATAGCTGTTGAAAATCCCATATCTCATTTATTCCCATCTTCAATGATTAATCAGATGGGTAAAGTTGTAGCTCATCAACCCAAGTTAGGCTTATCCAATAATCCAGAGCAGGTAGAAGAATCAATTCGTTTTGAGATGTACAGGAATGCAGTCTTCTATCAAAGACTTCACGCCCAAGCTTATATTAAGCCTGCAAGGGATCAAATAAATCTGGAACATAGTGTACAACTAAAAGACTTCTTTCCATTGGTTTTACACAACCCTTTTGTGCAACCTGGGAGAGAATATCTATTTGCCAAAGGGCTTTACGCTGGACTAACCGGAGACTTCTTCACATCCACTCATATTCTCATTCCTCAAATTGAAAATTCTGTCCGTTATTTACTCCGAAAACACGGTGCTTTACCCTCAAAAATTGATATCGATAAGGGAATCGAAAATGAGCGTGATTTGAATACTACTCTTTTCTCCCGCAACTATCCACAAATAAACTCAATTTTTGATGAAGATACACTTTTTGATCTCCAAGGTTTGTTAATTGAACGTTCTGGTTCAAATTTGAGAAACCGCATGGCTCACGGTTTAATTAATGATGGTGAGTTCAACAGCCCTATTATGTCTTATTTATGGTGGGTTACATTACGGCTTTGTTGTTTGCCAATATTGAAACAGCCACAGCAGGTTGAAGAGTCCAATCCTTGGGTTAACTTTGATGGTCTTTTCAAAGATGACCCACTTTTTGATGATTTTGTAGAAGATATGGCTGCAAATCGACGTGAATTAGATGCAGAAGTCGCTGCTTATGAAGCTTCCTTAGAGGAGAATCAGTCAGCTTGAGCCAATATATCCTCGATACCGATCATGTTACTCTTTCTCAACATGGTAATTCCAAAATTTTACAACGCGCTCAAGCTGTCGGAAGTTCCAACATATTTATTACAACAGTCACACTCGAAGAACAATTGAAAGGCAGACTAGCTTCTATCAGTAAGTGTGCGACTAAACCAGAACTGCTAGCGGTTGCTCATCGAAATTTGCGAATAACCCAGATTTATTTTTGTACGATGAATTTGCTGGAGTTCGATGATGCAGCCTACAATTCCTACCAAAGTTTGCGCCAGCAGAAAATCCAGGTAGGTACGCAAGACTTAAGAATTGCTGCGTAGGCGTAGCCCGCCGTAGGCATCGCTCTGGCTAACCAAGCAATTGTCGTTACACGTAATCAGAAAGATTTTAGCAAAGTTCCTAATTTATCTCTTCAGGATTGGACTATGGATGGGTATTCTTAATTGCTTAGATTTTTGTTGCTACTTTGAAAGAAACTAGCTTTGCGATCGCAATCTCAATTTGTAACTGCTTTGTTGCATACAGGCGGTGCTATCTCCGAAAAATTGCTCTCCCTAAATACCCCTTTTTTAAGGGGGATTTAGGGGGATCTAAAACGTTTTGCTACCGATAAGAGGACTTTTCAAACATCTTCTAAGTAGGGGTTGAGTTTTAGGCTTAACTGAACTGTATTGCCTTAGTTGCATCGACGTGCACCTTAGTTGCATCGACGTGCACCTTAGATGCATCGACGTGCACCTTAGATGCATCGACGTGCACCTTAGTTGCATCGATGTGCACCTTTGTTGCATCGATGTGCACCTTAGATGCATCGACGTGCACCTTAG
>NZ_WBKM01000174.1 GCF_015714725.1 Nostoc sp. WHI | reverse complement strand
TTTCTTCTCTTTCTTTAACTATTCTTCCAGACCACTCCTCGATATTTTTCAACTCTAAAAGTTTCGTTACATCCTCTTTAAAATCTGATAATGAATCGGCAAAATTTAGATTTGCATATATGTTTTTCTCCATAAAAGTAGATACTTCCTATTTCAAAACTATTCCTGAAAAGAAATTTTACCTTTTTTATAGTCGCAACAATGTACAGAAACCTCGTTTTTAGCACAGGTTGTGTCTTCTAACGAATATTACTCAGGTCATTGTATTAAATGTTTAATATGTACGTAAGAGTTTATTAGCGATCGCTCTCCAGGTGGGGTTATCTCACAAAATCGCATTGCTCCCTTTTGCTATCGGCAGAAAGAAAAATTCCTTGAGAGTCAATTTTAATATTTCCGCCTCGTCCTTCAAAAGCATTAGCTGTAATACTGCTATCGCGTTGAGAAACTAATGTTCCTGTTTCAATATTAATATTACCCCCATTAGCATTAGTACCATTAGTGCCTGCGGTTGCAGAGATAATTCCATTATTTAATTGAATATTTTGTGAGTTCAAATTAATATCACCGCCTTGCCCAACAGCAGTAGTTGCTGTAACTCCTCCTTCGTTGGCAATTTCAATATTATTGGCATTGATATTGATTTTACCAGCGTCGCCTGAGCCTTGATTCCTAACGCTTATTCGGCCACCATTGAAAATATTTAATTTCTCAGTATTAATTATTACCTCTCCAGAAGCTCCACTAGGTACTGGAGGAGAGCCAAATAATCTCTGAGCAGTTTGAATCGCTATGCTAGCAGAAGAATTAATCGAACCACTGATTTCAATATTAGGAGCATTTATAGTAACAGTTCCAGCCGAACCAGAACCTAATGTAGAAGTATTAACAAAAGACCTTTCTCCTATAATTAATTTTAATGTGTTAAGTGTTAGATTGCCTGCATCTCCTTGAGTATAGCTTTCAGAAGCTAAATAGCTAGGAATAAAACTTCTGCCTGAGTTAATTAGTTCTACAGAGTTAGTTAATACAATAGAGTCAACTGCGTTGATAATTACATTTCCTCCAGAGCCGTTACCGAGAGTTGAAGATGTTATTAAACCACCATTCTTAGCTTCTAAGCTTCCTGTGGAAACTGTAATATCTCCAGATTTACCAAAAGTATTTGATGTGCTAGTAGTATAAATTCCGCTTGTAAAGATAGGATTAGAAGGAGAAAAATCAAACAATTTGATGGATTGCGAAGCATTCACTGTTACATTACCACCACTAGCTGCACTATAAGTTCTTGTGCCAAATTGAGCGCCTGCTTCAACAACTAATTGTTTGGTGGAAATATTAACATTCCCTCCAATTCCACTACCTATAGATTCAGTCCTCAAAAGACTGACGAATCTTCCATCTGGTGATGTGCCACTCATTTTAAAAGACTCAGAGGCATTAATTGTTACACCTTCCCAAGATTGCGAACCTAAATTTTGGTTTAGAACTGTTGAGCCATCATTTATTGAAATATCTTTTCCCTGCAAAACAACAAAACCTCCACTACTATCTACTAGAGACTGTTGTAATAAATTAATATCCTTAAAAGAAGAAGTTTTTTCATATCCTAAAATCCATCCTTTAAAAGCAGGATTGAGGGTAACTATACCTGTTTCAATACTGCTTAATTCAACTCGTCCTTCCTCAGCAGTAATGTTTCCCCCCTGTAAAGTGATATCACTTCCTATTAAAGCCAAGGTTTCACCTGGTTGCACTTCTAGTCCAATTGTTTCAGTGTTTCTTGCAATTGGTGTATTTCTCCCACTAGCAGCAAGTAATCCCTCCCCTGCACCCTGCACGGTAATACTTCCAGAATTACCGTTAAATCTCAGACCAATAGGAATATCAACTGTGAGTAGCGGCGCTTGAGGATTAGTAGCGCTAAATTCGGACCCATCAGCAAACTCAATAGCTTCGGCAGTAGTAGCAAAAAACGAACCACCGATATCTAATCGAGCATTAGGGTCAAAAACAATACCACTAGGGTTGATCAAGAAGAGATTAGCTGTACCATTGGTGCTAATCAAGCCATCAATATTAGAGACTGAACCACCAGTAATCCGGGTGATGATGTTCTGAATATCTAGGCCGTTATTGAAATGAGCGCTAGTTCCGGTAGGAACTGAAAAGTCCTTCAAACTGTGAAAAAGATTGCCCCCAACCTGAGTTCCTCCCTCGATAGTTCTAATGTTTCCTTCTGTCTTGATGGTTGTGTTGTTAGGCAAGGATAAATCTTGAGTCATTTGTGCTGCTGCAGATAGAGAAGGTATGAACAAAGAAAGAGTTGTTATCAATACTGCTCTAATATCGCTGTTAATTTTCATTAAATTGAAAACTATATTGGCAAATGCCTATTGTCTGACCTGAAAAGGATGTGAAAAAGTTTGACATATTATTAAAAATTAATCAAGTGAAGATCCTGATTTTAAATGATTATCATTCTTTAAATCAACCTGTCTCTTCTTTTTTTGGAATAATTTATTCTTTGGAAGTCCCTTGACTGCACTGCGGTTTTTCCAAGAATGGACTTCTCGCAGCCCTCGCCAAGTAATAGCAGTGCGATCGCAATTCAACCTGGGGATCAGTGCGTTAGATTCCACAATCAATCAAGAAACTCCCGATAGTCGATTTTTCTCATGGCTTGGACAAGCTCAATGGGCGCGGCTTTTGGCTCCTGAAACTATATTTTTGCTCCGCCTCAATACGCAATTGTCATCGACTTCACTTCTACCTTTCGAGCAGTTTGGACTAGGTGGAATTGATAGTATCCGTGGCTATCGCCAAGATATTCTGCTAGATGACAACGGTGCTTTTGCTTCAGCCGAAGTTCAAGTCCCAGTACTTCGGACATCTGGGAGCAATGGTCTGTTGCAAGTTATACCCTTTGTAGATTTTGGTGTTGCTTGGAATAATTCGAGCCGAGACAATTATAATACCAGCAGTCCGAATACTTTAGCTTCTGTTGGTCTGGGCTTACGTTGGTCACAAGGCGATCGCTTCACCGCACGTCTGAACTGGGGCATTCCTTTGATAGCAGTTGACCAGCCAGATAGAACATGGCAGGAAAACGGGATTTATTTCTCGGTGATTTATAATCCTTTTTAAGAGTATTGACATCTTTGGCTTGTAGTGCATCTGATAACAACAACGTTCATCCAGAGAGTCTTGCAAATGAAATTCCCACTCATCATCACAGTAGTAATACTTTTTATCTTGAAGGTTGACAAGGTAGTACCCAGTCTTGCCGCCGCTCTCCTGGCTCCTGTCAAACCAAGCAGCATTTTCTCTCTTGAGTGAAACTAACGCTGGGTGTACGGTTTAGTATTTATGTACTATAATAACTCCACTCCCAGTATTATAATAATGTGCGGCAGTTGATCATAAGCAATGTCCACTCTCCCTAATCTTTCTCCTCAACAAGTAAGCGCCTCTCCTGAACACGAAACAATCATCGGCGTCGTAGAACGCCTAACTTTTTACTCAGCTGAGTCAGGCTACACCGTGGCACGACTGACCCGCCCTCGTAGCACCGAACTCACAACAATCGTCGGCAGTTTTGCTAATATTCAGCCGGGTCAAACTCTACAACTTACAGGTTTTTGGCGTGACCATCCACAATTTGGGCCACAGTTCCAGGTAGTTAATTATCGAGAAACCAAACCAGCCACTCTCACCGGAATTGAGAAATACTTGGGCAGTGGACTAATCAAAGGTGTAGGAACAGTTACAGCCAAGCGTATTGTCGCTCACTTTGGGCTTGAAACCCTAGAAATTATCGAAAACCAGATTGAGCGACTAATTGAAGTTCAGGGTATCGCTAAAAAACGAATCAACTTAATCAAAAACGCCTGGGAAACACAGAAAGCTATCAAAGAAGTGATGGTATTTTTGCAAAGCCACGGCGTTTCAACCACCTATGCAGTCAAAATTTACAAACAATATAAAGATGAAGCGATCGCTACTGTCACCCATAACCCCTACCAGTTAGCCACCGACATCTACGGTATCGGTTTTCTGACTGCTGACAAGATTGCTCGGAACTTGGGAGTTGCACCTGATAGCGAATTTAGATACTGTGCAGGACTTGTTCATGCGTTGAGCGAGGCAGCCGAAGACGGGCATTGTTACTTACCACAGCCAGAACTAATTGAGTCAGTGATTAAACTGCTGACTACTGAGGAACATCAGCCAATAGAAGAGGCGATCGCTCTTACTATCAAAGACATGGCTCTTAAAGATGAGCTAATTCGAGAGCATGATGTTGATAAAACAGTACTTTGCTACAAACCTACTTACTTTCATACTGAGCAAAACCTAGCACAACTGATATCTGGGCGCTTGAGTCAACCAACTATACAGGATATCCCTCGTGTCCGTGCCTGGATTGAGCGCTTCACTGCTAGTCACAAAATTCAACTTTCAGAGCAACAGCAACTTGCTGTTGAGATGGCTGCTTATTCCAGAGTGATGATTCTTACTGGCGGTCCTGGTGTCGGAAAAACTTTCACTACCCACACTATAGTCAGTTTATGGAAAGCGATGGGTAAATCTATTGCAATGGCAGCACCAACTGGACGCGCTGCACAACGGTTGGGTGAAATGACCGGACTTGAGGCAAAGACCATACACCGCTTGTTGGAATTTGACCCCAGGACAAGAGGATTTAAATGCGACAGTGACAATCCTTTGCCCCACACAGCAATTATCGTCGATGAAGCCAGTATGTTAGATTTATTTCTGGCATACTCCTTAGTCAAAGCAGTAGCACAAGGCTCACAACTGTTGTTGGTGGGGGATATTGACCAGTTGCCGTCAGTTGGAGCAGGTCAGGTACTTGCTGACTTGATTAATTCTAGTCGTGTGCCAGTGGTGCGGTTAACTCAGGTATTTCGCCAAGCCCAACAGAGCGCAATTATTATCGCCGCGCACCAGATTAACCGAGGAATTTATCCTACAATCGAGTCAATATCTGACAATCCCGTGTCTGATTGTCTGTGGCACGGCGGCGGACATCAGCCCGAACACGGGGTACAAGCAATTTGCGAGATAATTACTGACCTGATTCCCCGGTTAGGGTTTAACTCGGCTACTGATGTTCAGGTGCTTTGTCCAATGACGCGAGGGGTTGTTGGTACTCGTAATCTCAATACAGTATTGCAGCAGTTGATTAATCCACCTACACTGTCCAAGGTGGAGATAAATAGAGGTGGAATGACACTGCGAGTTGGCGATCGGGTCATTCAACAAATGAATGATTACCAACGTGAAGTCTTTAACGGGGATTTGGGAATTATCACGAACATCGACACTGTTGAGCAGGAAGTGATGGTGCAATATGGTGAGCGTACTGTGGTTTACGACTATGCTGACCTGAACGAAATTACTTTAGCCTGGAGCGTTACTATACATAAAAGCCAGGGCAGCGAGTATCCAGTGGTAATTCTGCCACTCTATATGCAGCATTATATGATATTGTCTCGTAACCTGTTTTACACTGGGTTGACTCGTGCTAAAAAGTTGGCGATCGTCATCGGTTCTAAAAAAGCAATATCTCTTGCTGTACGATCTACTGATGATCAACAGCGATATACAAGGTTACAGCACTTGTTAGTTGTGGCGGAGTTGCGACCGTGAGGGAGTAATACCGTGATCGGCTTCAATTTGAGATGTGATTAAAATGGGTTGTAAATACAGATAAAATATTATTAATCACTTCAAATTAATTCTTAATAACCCAAATTGAATGACTCGCTTTATTCATGACGAATTTGCCAAAGATTATCTTGAAGAACTGTTAAAACCTTATGGGGAAGTTAAATCCTCATCAAAAATCTCAGGAGAGATCAAAGAAATTGATGTGTTATTTACTCCATCAGCACAGCAAACCTCTAATTTAGAATTGCTAGGGCTACTAGGCAGATTGGCAGAATCCCCAGCAATATTAGAACCATTTCGGAATGCCGCTTCAGGGGATGAAATTTGTGATTGTATTCAAAAATTACTAGAAGTAAAAGCTCTCTTGCGACGAGATGCGAAAGCGAATAAAACCAGACTCCAAGAGTCAGATATTCCGAAACTATGGGTTCTTAGTCCAACTGCATCCCCAGCACTACTATCGAGCTTTAATGTTAATCAGAAATCGGGGTGGTTGCCAGGAGTATACTTTTTAGGTGATGCTCTACGGACAGCAATTATAGCCATACATCAACTACCGCAAACACCAGAAACGTTGTGGTTAAGAATTCTTGGCAGGGGGAGTGTGCAGTCACAGGCAATTGTGGAATTATCGGCGTTACCATTGAATCATCCATACAAGCAAGCGACGCTAGAGTTAGTTTATAACTTGCGCGAGAATTTGAGAATCAACCAAAATTTAGAATTAGATGATCGGGAGTTGATTATGCGATTAGAACCACTTTATCAGCAAGACCGCGAAAGAGCCAAACAAGAAGGGAAACAAGAAGGTGAACGTCTTGTAGTCGAAAACTTATTACAAGTTCGTTTTGGTTCATTAGATAAAGAACTTCAAGCAATTATTGAACCAGTACTAGCATTACTCCCTGAAGAATTTACTCCATTGCTCATGCAATTGTCACGGGAGGAATTGATTGCTAGATTTGGCAGACATTGAAGAATTTTTCCGGTTAGACCCAGAACTAAAGTTTTGATACATCTTTGAGCAAGCTTGAACTGCCTTATCTTGAAAAGGAATTGTACATTCAGAACGCTCACCTGACCCTGACCGTTACAAAGAAACTACTATTCATGGCATTCAAACCTGGGTCGCCCTGCCTGTCGAACACGAAGAAACCGAGCCAAGGTTTATTCACTATCCTGCTGAAACTCTTCCCACTTGGGAAGAGAATGGCATTGTCATCAAACTTATTGCTGGACAAGTACTTGGCTATACCTCACCAGAAGTGATGACAAAAGCTAATCCTTTTTCATAGGCGTGTCGAAGGGACTTTGTTGCATGAATAAGAACTTTTGAGTCATCCTAGCGAGAGATTGAACAAGAGGACTTTACAACAGCATTGACATATAATAATTTACTTCCATCAAGAAACAAAGTATGCCCAAGACTTGGAACATTAAAATAGACAACTATTTTCAAGCCAACCCCAATTGCATCATCGCCACTGCTCATGTAGATTCGTTTCCGACAGACCTACCCCTAGAACCGAACATCAGGGAACCAAACCGCAAAAGCGCGACCTACAGACAAGTCTTCGACTCACTGACTACTCAACCCGAAAAATTCTTCTCTCGTCACAGTGGAATCGTTCTGTCAGCCAATAAAGTTAAACCAAGCAAAACCTCACTCGAACTAGAAATTTTAGAAGCTAACGAGGGGGGTAGTGATGGGATTATCAACGGAGGGCATACAGTTTTAGGATTTGAGCAAGCGAAAAACTATAAATACGACCTAACCCAAGCCAGAGTAAAAGTTACCATCCACATCGGACTTGATGAAGAAGCAGCCAAAGACATAGCCCTGGCTTCAAATACCACAACGCCAGTAGATTCGCGTTCCAAAGTCAACGCCAGAGGTGATTACAAATTTCTCAAGCAGTATTTAGCGAATTTAGAAAATACAGAAGAGAGAAAATTTCGCATCGCCTATTACCAGAATCAAAGCGGCGCTCCCAGAAACGCCCAGTGTAATGTGAACCATTTGCTGAAGCTGCTTTACTGCCTCGACAGAAATAGATATAACCCCGACGGCAATAAACGAACCAAGCACCCAACAGGTCTGAGTATTCCGTCTAACATCACAGACACGGAAAGGGAAAGATTCAGCAATTCTCATTTTGAAATAAATAGGGTATTAATCGCCATTTTGAAATTCAATACGTAGCACAAAATAATTAGTTTTTTAGGGAAAGGCGTAGGCGCAGCGCGCACTTCTCTACAAGACGCTCCGCAAAGGGCAAGCTCAGTGACCACCGCAGGCATCACTAAAAAATAATTGACTACAATTATTAAGTATAAATACTGACATATTTGAGGGATTTGCTTAAAAACGAAGGGTAAATCCAGGAAAGTAGTTCTGTTTTTAGAATATAGAACTTAATTAAAATAACAA
>NZ_WBKM01000003.1 GCF_015714725.1 Nostoc sp. WHI | reverse complement strand
CATTCCCCATTCCCCATTCCCCATTCCCCATTCCCCATTCCCCATTCCCCATTCCCCATTCCCCATTCCCCATTCCCCATTCCCCATTCCCCATTCCCCATTCCCCATTCCCCATTCCCCATTCCCCATTCCCCATTCCCCATTCCCCATTCCCCATTCCCCATTCCCCATTCCCCATTCCCCATTCCCCATTCCCCATTCCCCATTCCCCATTCCCCATTCCCCATTCCCCATTCCCCATTCCCCATTCCCCATTCCCCATTCCCCATTCCCCATTCCCCATTCCCCATTCCCCATTCCCTACTTTGATATGCTTATTTTCATCAGAGTAATTGAGATATGTAACCCAAATGCAAATTCAGTTTCGTGAGATTAATCCTTTTGATGTATGGATTTGGCTAAAGTTCAGCACAAATCCTTCTGAGCGTGAAAAGCAGTATGTAGAAGAAGTTTTCAATTCCTGGTTTTATCTGGGTAAATTGGGTGCATTTAATGCAGAAAATCTCCAAGTGCAGGACACTGGACTGGATATCAACTACATGTATTATGATGAAAAAGGGTATGACAAAAGCTTGCTAGCACTGATGCACAACATGGGCGAGTTTGAGTATGAAGGTCAGTGGGCACGTTGTTGGTTGGACTTAGGAACTAGTGATGCGATCGCCCTGGATATTTTAATCAACGCCCTCACACAGCTTTCTGAAGAATATGTAAACATTGAAGAATTGTGCATCGGCGGTGAAAATTCAGATTGGTCTATTGAAAATAGTGAAAGTCGCCCTGAGTCTATTTACGATAATTAATTACAACAATGAATAAAGCAGGTGAAATTCGGATATTAGCCTTGGGGCTGATTCGAGATGGCGAACGCATATTTGTTTCTGAAGGCTACGATCCTGTAAAGCAAGAAACATTTTATCGCGCTTTGGGTGGTGGTGTTGATTTTGGTGAAACCAGCCGCGACGCCCTACAAAGAGAATTCCAAGAAGAAATTCAGGCAGACTTAACGAATATTCGCTATTTAGGTTGTATAGAAAATCTATTTACCTTTAGTGGTAGGCAGGGTCACGAAATTATTCAGCTTTATCAATGTGGTTTTGCTGATTCCAAGTTTTATCAACTAGAAAGTTTAGTATTTTCAGAATCAGAAAGTCATCAACATAAAGCATTATGGATAGATATTTCTCGATTCAAATCTGGAGAATTAAGATTAGTGCCGGAAGTATTTTTTGAATATTTGTAAACTTTATGTAACAGTGTTATGAATCAAAAACCCCTCTTGAATAGGACTTACGCAAACAATAGTCGAAACCCTTATTTTATGGTAGGGGCAATTCATGAATTGCCCCTACCGTGTGTAGCTTTGCGTAAGTCCTATTGAATAAGAATCTAGAGGCGCTAAAGATATGTTTAAATTACTTCTCATTAACCTGCCAGTACCGCGTTTTACTTGAGAAAATTCACACATCGCGCTAGTCTTCATTGACGCGTTTTACTTGAGAAAATTCACACATCGCGCTAGTCTTCATTGACGTAACTGCACGTTGTAACATCAGGTGATGATAAATCAACTCTCCCCAGAAATTCCCTCTTGCACTTGGAGCCGTCCCATCGGTTTAGGCTGGGACAAACCTTATACCGTCCGCTACGCTAGCAATATCGATGATGGCCCTTGGCATGGTATGCCTTTAGGTGGCTTTGGTGCAGGTTGCATCGGTCGTTCTTCACGGGGAGACTTTAACCTGTGGCACATCGACGGCGGTGAGCATACCTTCAAAAACGTTCCCGCTTGTCAATTCAGTGTGTTTGAATCCAATGGTACATCTTCCCAAGCCTACGCTTTATCTACCCAAGTGCCAGAAGATGCTACCCTCAAAGCTTGGCAATGGTATCCGACACTTTCCGGCATTGAGGGGACAGGCAATTATCACGCGCTCTATCCACGTAGCTGGTTTGTGTATGAAAACATATTTCAAGCACAGTTGACCTGTGAGCAGTTTTCTCCAATTTGGGCAGGTAATTACCAGGAAACTAGCTACCCTGTGGCAATATTCCTCTGGAGTGCCCACAACCCAACAGATGCACCTATTACTCTCAGTATCATGCTCACTTGGCAAAATATGGTGGGCTGGTTTACTAACACCCTCAAATCTTCCCAAGTGCAAGTGCGCGATGATGGTAGTCCTGTTTACGAATACCAACCGCGCTGGCGCGAAAGTCAAGGCAACCATAACCAAATAGTTGAAAATACACAACAGTTTGGTTGTATTTTAGGCCGAGTTGGTAGTGATGAACCTTTAAGGGAAGGGGACGGAACATGGTGTATTGCGACGCTGAAGCATCCCCAGGTGGAAATATTTCATCATACTGGCTGGAATCCTGAAGGAACCGGTGAGGAAATATGGGAAAGCTTTGCTAAAGATGGTTCTTTGCCTAATTATCTTGATGCCACTCCAGCAACAGAGAATATACAATTGGGGGCTGCGATCGCACTTCGTTTTACTCTCCAACCAAGCGAAACTCTCGAAATCCCCTTTGTCCTCGCTTGGGATCTCCCCATCACAGAATTTGCTGCTGGAGTTAACTATTACCGCAGATATACAGACTTTTTTGGTAAAAGTGGTGATAATGCTTGGGCGATCGCATCCACTGCGCTACAAGAATACCAAACTTGGCGATCGCAAATTCAAAGTTGGCAACAACCCATTCTCGACCGGGAAGATTTACCCAACTGGTTTAAAATGGCTCTATTTAATGAGCTTTACGACCTCACCAGTGGCGGTACTCTCTGGAGTGCAGCATCAGAACTTGACCCCATCGGTCAGTTTGCCGTGCTAGAGTGCCTAGATTATCGTTGGTATGAAAGTTTAGATGTGCGGCTGTATGGCTCTTTTGCTCTGCTGATGCTGTTTCCAGAATTGGAAAAGTCGGTGATCCGGGCATTTGCAAGGGCAATTCCTCAAGGTGATGATACTCCCCGGATAATTGGCTATTACATGACAATTAAAGCAGAAAGTCCCATCGCTGTTCGGAAAGTCGTAGGTGCAACACCCCACGATTTAGGCGCACCGAATGAACACGTCTGGGAGAAAACCAACTATACCAGCTATCAAGACTGCAATTTGTGGAAGGATTTAGGTAGTGATTTTGTCTTGCAAGTATACCGCGATTTTCTGCTCACGGGTGCTGACGATGTAGAATTCCTCGCACACTGTTGGAATGCAGTTGTCCAAACCCTCGACTACCTAAAAACTTTTGACCTTGATGGTGATGGGATTCCTGAAAATTCTGGTGCGCCTGACCAAACCTTTGATGATTGGCGGTTACAGGGTGTCAGCGCCTATTGTGGGGGGTTGTGGTTAACGGCGCTACAAGCTGCGATCGCCATCAGCGATGTTTTATTAACGCACAGCCGAGGTAACGTAGCACAGTTGGCGTTACAAAAATCCATCTATGAAGCTTGGTTAGAACAATCTCGCCCCATTTATGACGAAAAACTCTGGAATGGGCAATATTACAAACTTGATAGTGAAAGTGGTTCCGATGTGGTGATGGCAGATCAATTGTGCGGACAGTTCTATGCTAGATTGCTGGACTTACCTGATATTGTACCGAGCGATCGCGCCCTCTCTGCCCTGAAAACTGTTTATGATGCGTGCTTTTTGAAATTCTGCAATGGCCAGTTTGGTGCAGCTAATGGTGTTTGTCCTGACGGTTCACCAGAAAATCCGCAAGCTACTCATCCTCTGGAAGTCTGGACGGGGATAAACTTTGGGCTGGCGGCTTTTCTTGTGCAGATGGGAATGAAGGATGAAGCATTTAAGTTGACGCAAGCTGTCGTACAGCAAATTTACAACAATGGTTTACAATTTCGCACGCCTGAAGCTATCACCGCAGTTGGTACTTTCCGCGCTAGCACTTACCTACGGGCAATGGCGATTTGGGGAATTTACTTAGTTATTAATTAGACCTCTTGCAAAAGTCCTTCTTTTCGCTTTCTTCTTTGCGCCTTTGCGCCTTTGCGTGAGACAAAAAATTATTTATGCAAGAGGTCTATTGATTAACTGTCATAAAACTTGGGAACACGAGGAAACTTTCCGCGTTTTCCCTTCTTTTCATCTGTGTTAAAAGAAAGTAAATGCCACCCAAACTTCTCTGTGCGTGAGATTATTATATCCTGATTTAGCAACGCCGATGCTTTAACTGCTGTGCGATCGCATCAATAGACATCTAGTGTCTAGTCTTTTATATATTTCCTGAAACAGAAAGTAGTTGACTCTGTGTTAAGGGTTCAAGTAAGTTCGGAGATGGCTGCAATTGATAATGAGACAATGCTGATTGCCCAAGTGGAATTTCAATTACAAACTCTGTTCCCTTACCTGGATTAGAGATACAGGACAATGAACCACCGTGTTGTTCAGTGACAATTTGGTAGCTAATTGATAATCCTAAACCTGTACCTTTACCAGCACGTTTAGTTGTGAAAAAAGGATCAAATAACTGTTTTTGAATCTCCTGTAATATTCCAGGCCCATTATCAATAATTCTAATTTTAATATGTTTTGCTTCTACAACATGTGTGTAAATCCAAATAGTCGGGGTAATCAAAGAGTTATAAGTGTCTATAACCTCCTCCAAAGCATCAATTGCATTACTGAGGATGTTCATAAACACTTGGTTCATTTTTCCTGGATAACATTCAATTATAGGTAAATTTTCATATTTTTTAATGACATGAATAGCCGGATGCGGCGATTTTTGATTCAGGCGATATTGGAGAATCATCAATGTACTATCAATACCTTCATGGATATCTACTGCTTTAATCTCGGCTTCATCATGGCGGGAAAAAGTCCGGAAAGACTTGACGATTTCACTAATTCTTTCAGCGCCGATTTGCATTGAAGAAAAAAGGTTTGGTAAATCTTCAACTAAAAACTCCAAGTCAATTTCTTGGATTTTTTCCTGAATATCGGTAGTGGGATGAGGATACTGAACGAGATAAAGCTGTATTAGTTCTAATAAATTATGGATATAGTGATTAGCATGCTGAATATTGGCATAGATAAAATTAATTGGATTATTAATTTCGTGAGCAACACCAGCTACTAACTGGCCTAAAGTAGCTAATTTTTCCGACTGCACAAGCTTAACTTGAGCTTCTTGTAAATTGTGGAGAGCTTGTGAAAGTTCTTTAGTCCTTTCTTCTACCCGGTGCTCTAAATCCTGAGTTAACTGCTGCAAGGCAGCTTCTGCTGCAATACGTTCCTCAATTTCTTGTTTCAGATGCACATTTTGCTCCTCCAGTGCTGTGCTTACATTTCGTAGTTGCATATGAACTTGAACACGCGCTAATACTTCTGCTTGTTGAAACGGCTTGGTGATATAGTCTACAGCACCTAGCAACAGCCCTTTGACTTTATCTACAGAGTCACTAAGAGCAGTCATAAAAATGATTGGTATATCTTTAGTGTTAGGATTGGCCTTTAATCGACGGCACGTTTCAAATCCATCAATTCCTGGCATCATTATATCTAACAAAATCAATGCTGGTGAATCGTATTCAATTTGTCTGATGGCACTTTCTCCGCTAGTTGCCACTGCAACGTCAAATCCAGTATCTGTTAGAGCTTCTGAAAGCACTTCTAAGTTAGTGGGAATATCATCGACAATTAAAATTACATTTGAATTGAATAGATGTGTCATAAATTCCTGTCAAGTAATTAATGTGATTTAAAAAGCCAAATCTAACTAATGAAATTTTAGAGTCAGTTTGTTTTGATAAAGTCTCGAATAAAGTTTTGAATTTTTTCGACTTGAAAGTTTTGAGCTAACTGAAAAATCTTTTCAGCAAATGGGGCTAATTCCTGATTATCTTTTGTTAGTTCTTTTAACTCTTGTTGTAACGTTTTAATCCGCCCTTTTAAAGCAAGTTGATATAACTTAGACAGAGCTTCCGGCGGCGGCGGCTCTATTTTTTTTGTACTCAATAAATAATTTTGTTTTTGTTGTCCGATTTCTAAAGCATAGACATTTAGATTTTTATCTTCAGAGTTTTGATCATAAATCCATTCCAGGTTTAGGTACTTTTGAAGCTTTGCTAGCAACTCAACTGCTTCCACAGGCTTGGCAAGAAAGTCATCACCACCTGCATCTAAACTTTTCTGGATGTCAGTCTTATATACACTTGCTGATGAAACAATAATTTTCATATATTTTAAATCAGGAGAATTTCGCAAATGTTGTATCAATTCAAATCCATCCATCACAGGCATAGAGATATCGGTAATAATTAGATCAGGTATACAATCACCAGCTTTTGCCAAAGCTTCTTGACCGTCAGCGCATTCTAGAACTTCAAATCCAAGAGGTTCCAACAAATTAATCACTACTGAACGATTTTCCCATCGGTCATCTACTATTAAGATTTTTCGTTTTTTACCCTGGAAACCAAGGATAGTTCCTTGTGAAAAAGCAATAGACTTTTCTAACCAATCTACTGCTTCAGATAACTCTACATCAAACCAAAAAATACTGCCTTTATCCAATTGGCTTTGCACTTTTAAAGTGCTATCCATCAGGGCAACAATTTTCTGACTGATGGTTAACCCTAATCCTGTTCCTTCTGATTGCTTTTTAATATCACCAACCTGCTCAAATGGTAAAAATATTTTTTCTAATTCCTCATTGGACATACCTACACCAGTATCTTCAACTTGGAAACGAATTCGATAAATTGATGGCTCTCCCTTCTCGCTACTTCTTACCTTTTCTACTTTAACTACAAATTTAACTAAACCTTTGTCAGTAAACTTGATAGCATTACCCAATAAGTTAATTAAAATTTGCCGCAACCTTTTTTCATCAGCCTGAATACCTAGAGGCAAATGCTCATTAGCTTCATACACAAATTCAATATTTTTTTCCTCAGCTTTAATGCGACAAATTTCAGCAACGCCTTGAAGAAAGGAAGGAAAATAAAAATTTGTCGGATACAGTTCTATTTTCTGAGCTTCGATTTTAGAAATATCAAGGATATCATTAATTAAAGTCAATAGATGTGAGCCACATTGGCTAATAACGCTGATACCTTTTTGTTGTTTATCACTGAGATTTTTTGAGCCTTGAAGGATTTGGGCATAGCCTAAGATACCGTTGAGGGGCGTGCGTAATTCATGGCTCATGTTGGCAAGGAATTCGCTCTTGGCTATGTTGGCACTATCAGCAACTTCTTTGGCTGCCTTAAGTTCAACTGTGCGTTCCTCCACTCGCAGTTCTAAGTCCTCGAATGACTCCTTTAATTGGGCTGCCATTTGATTAAAAGACTGTGCCAAAATTTCTATTTCATCAGCATCCTGCAACTCAAACTTTTGGGTCTTGTAGCTATTAGCAACCACTCTACTATTTTGACCCAAACGAAGTGTCCTTTGGGCATCAGCTTCTGCTAACTTATGGCACTCTCCAAGAATGGGTTGCAAGCGGTTATTGAGTTGACGGATAAACAAAGTGACGACTAATGCTAGTACCATACCAGCACCTAAAGCACCACCAACTGCAATAGATAATACTGGGACTAACACGACCGACTGGGGTACTATTGCTAGCATCAACCAGTTGGTACCTTTGACTCTTTGAAATACCCAGTATTTACCCTTTGCCTGGATAAAACCGTCATCATCGGCTTCAATCTGCTGCCATACATCCCTTAACTCTGGTATTTGCTTATAGGTTGCCAATGACTTAGCTTTTTCTGGTTCTGGTGGATATGCAAGCAAATTACCTTTTTGACTGACAATTGCAAAATAACCTCCTCCCCAGGTTACAGGTTTTTTGATTTCCTCTGTGAGTGCCGTAACGTTGATATCTAATCCTACGACACCAATGAGTTCATCACGGTTATTGAATACGGGAGATGTACTAGTTGTCATAGTAATTCCAAACCAGTTATATGGCTCTAACCAGACTTCTTTTCCCGCCGCGATAGGTAATGTATAATAGTCTTTCTCAAAGCATGTAGCCTCAAGCTCACAAATATCTGTAAGCAGATAGCCGTGATGGGGAAATGGTAAAGGTTTACCCACCTGACCAGGTATCTTTTGATCTATATATATATAAGGCCAATAAAACTTCCGATCTTGGAGAATTTTGTAAGCTACCTGACCAAAACCAGCCCCCATCGTTAGAGATGAGCGTTTCTGAAGGATTTCAAAAACTATTTGTTTGTAGATGTCTGGATCTTTCACTCCGATATCGTTTAAGGTTTTAGCTCCAGCAACCAGACTCAGCATGGATTGTTCCGCTCTACCTAGTTTTCCTTCAATTGATCTGACTTGCGTGCTGAGATTAGCTTCTATTTCTTTTTGTGCCCGGTATTCCAGCGCTTTATAGAAGAAATAGGACATACTGCCTAATCCCACCAAAGCGCCACTTAATACATAGAAGAATAATCTCGATCCGATGGACTTACGTAGGTGGCTTTGCATAGTCTTAAAGAGTTTTACCTTACTCAACTGTTTGATGTCACCTTGCTGGGATCAATTATGATTCATAGTTAATAATTCCCTATTAGATTGAAGGAATAACAGTTGAGGAAAAATTAATAATTGGAGTTTAGACTAATTTTATCCAGAAAACCGCCAAATCCTTATCCAGAAAGGCTTTCATGATTTATAGCCTTGTTTTGATTCGGAAGTTTAAAATGCTTGCTACACAAGGGTTGTAGCCTTAAAAAAAGAATTTAGTCTAAACTCCAGTTAATAAGCAACGGTTACCAAGTTGAATTTACATTCGTTTCAAGCTAATTACAAGTTCTATCTGATGATTTACTTCTACAGGGTAATTTTGCCTTAGAGGATGTTTTAACAGGGTAATTTTTTAATCATATTGTCCTATTTCGCAACTGTCTGCATTTGTTCTTTGTAAATAACTTTACTGGCTTCAGTATTGTCTTTAGGAGGTTTAATAAAACCATTGTGAGTAAGATAGGAAAAGTAAGTATGTAGCATCTTGCTATTGACGGGTAGACAGATAATAGAAGTCCCTGCAAGCATATTCAACGTATGTTGGCAGTCAAATGCTTTAGAGGTCTTTAAGAAAATTTCTAGATAGGTCATTTTGGCATTAAAAATATTTTCGGTAAACAGCGATATAATTGGTTCCAAAGCATTCTCTTGGGAGATATCTAACTTTAGCAACTCAGCTTGCCATTTCTCATATGGTAAAAGTCGAATATGGTAGCCGAAACTTCGGATATTTGTAACAAGCTTGTTCCAAAGTAATGGGTTAGGGTTAACAATATGAAACACTTTGCCTGTAGATTCTTTCTGTCTTGATAAATATAAAATAGCTTTACTAGCAAAGTCTATCGGAGTCAAATTGATCCATTGTTCCAAATTAGGTGCAGATCCCATCTGAATCATGCCTTTGATGATTCTGCTTATCAAGTCGTTAGCTTGAGAAACACCTGTTTGACTATGACCAGAAATCATTCCTGGCCTGTAAATACATGTAGGAATTCCCCTAGATTGAGCAGCAATTACTAGCTTTTCAGCAACCCATTTAGTTTGGGTATAACCTTGTTTAAGCTCGTAAGGATTATCAAGGTGTTCATCTTCTCTAATCATATTTCTTTCATGAAAACTCAGAGGATTCAGTACATCAATAGTTGAGATGAAGTGAACAGGAGTGACTTTTCCCTGACTAGCTAACCTAATAATTTCTTGGGTTCCTAACACATTGGTAGCTCGCAATATATTGTACGGATAAACCAGATTTACGAATGCTCCAGCATGATAAATTAGATCGAGTTTGTTAGCTAACTCTCGAAACTTTTCAACAGTTAGTCCCAATAAAGGTTGTGATAAATCTCCTAAGATAGGAATTATTCTAGAGCTTAACTTGCCACTTCCAAGCATGTAACGCTCTAAATTAGCTTGAATTTTCTGCCGACCCTGTTCAAGATTAGAGGCACGAACTAGGCAATAAATATTTGCCTGAGTTTGTTGCAGAAGCTCATGCAGTAAAAAAGCACCTAAAAAACCTGTTGCCCCAGTCAAGAATATTTGTTCTGGTTCAGTTTTTGATTCAATAAAGGGTAGCTCAGGATAAATTGTTGGATCTAAGATGGCTTCTGTATGTAGACATATCTGAGTTTCTTCTTCAAGATGAACAGCAGAATTAAAGTTCTGGGTAGCATTAATTGCTTTGATTAATCCAGCTATCGTCGGCTCTCTAAGAAGGTAAGATAAAGATACTTTTATTTGAATAATCTCTTCTACTTGAGCAAGCATATGAGCTGTTAGCAGAGAATGTCCTCCCAGTTCAAAAAAGTTATCGTAAATGCCAACTTGTTCTATTCCTAAAATCTGAGACCAAATTTCAGCAAGCTGCTGTTCTAGTACAGTAGAAGCCGCGACGTATGCCTTTGTTAATATTGGCCGCTCTTGTTTAGGTTCAGGTAGCGATCGCCGATCAATCTTCCCATTTGGCGTTAGGGGTAGGGTTTCCATCACTACAAATGCCGAAGGAACCATGTAGTCAGGTAGTTTTTCCTTCAGGTAAGTACGTAGTTGGGGAACCAAATTGCTTTTCTCATATATTTGAAGAGGATTATTGGCATAAGCACTCAATGGTTTTAACTCTAATGGTTGCTCTGCCAGTGGTTGCTCTGCCAGGACAAGAATAGCCCTTTGGTCTGTTGCTTTCGACTGGCTTTGCAGCACAACGTCATAAGTACCTGGAGTGTTTAACTTAGACCAAGTTATATGGGAGTCATAGGGTAGATATTGACTTATATTCCAAAATTCTTCTGGATGTGCTCTGGCTTGTTCATGGATTTGCCAGAGGGCTTCCCTTAGCTGTCCTACAGTTGCCGGTTGATTGGCACTTGCTAACAGTTCCACTGCCTTCACATCTAGGAAAACCCGGGCATTAGGCACATTGATAATCTTGAGAGTTTTTGGTTGTTTCTCTTGAAGAAATTTGCAGATTTGTGGTATTGATATATCCTGTTGTTGCCAATCCCAACATAAAGGCTCTGCATCTGGATAGACATCTGTCTCAACATGAAGAATGACATCAGAGCGAAACCTAATAAGTTCGTTTTGAGAGTGACCTCGCTTAAGTAAGGTTTGAACATGACTAATACTGGGAATTCTCTGCTTCAAAGCAGGAAAGAAGTCTGGAGCAAGCACTAGTTCTCTGTCGCGGAAAATTCGTTCCCGGATCATTTGTTGGAGTTGATGACTGGAAACAGAAGAAGTAGCTTGGCTGAGTTGAACTGCGGTATGAAAAGTTTCTAGTAACGGTAAACTACGAACGTCACCAATGAAAATCTGCCCTCCCGGTTTGATCAATTTGACAATCTTCTCAATAACCTGCAACAGATAATCCACACTGGGAAAGTATTGAATCACGGAGTTGATGATTACAGTATCAAAGCTGGCGGGTTCTAATCCTTCAAGTTCATGGGCTGCACCCTCAGATACCGTTACATGTGACCAATGTTGCTTGCTTTTGCTCAATTGCTGCTCAATATAGTAGATAGCTTCTTTAGAGATATCCATACCGAAGTAGTGACTACAGTGAGGGGCAATACCAAATAGGAGAAGTCCATTACCACATCCAATCTCTAATACTCGCTGAGGGTTTAAGGAGAGAATTTGCTTAACTGTGGAATTCACATATTCATGCATCTCATCAACTGGTATGGGTATACCTGTAAAACTGTCATTCCAGCTAATGAAATTGAAAGTTGGATCGCAATCTTCATAAGGGTGACTATAAGTAGCATTCCATACATTTCTCCATTCCTGAAGTTGTTTAATATAAAACTGATTCATTGACTTTAATGGCTCCAAATCACTGTGAGTTTTTGGAACAACATATGCGACTAGGCGTTTATCTCCAAACTCATCTTCTCTAGGAATAACCACAGCCTCTCTTATCTCTGGATATTGGTTGAGAGCTGCTTCCACCTCCCCCAATTCCACCCGGAAACCACGAATTTTGATTTGGTGGTCAATTCGACCAAGGAATTTGAGGTTACCATCAGGCAAATAGACAGCTATATCTCCGGTCTTGTAGAGCCGTGATTCTGTTTCTGGATTTAAGGAATGAAGAATAAACTTCTCAGATGTTAGCTCTGGGCAGTTAAGATAACCTCGAGCTAGACCAGATCCACTGATGTACACTTCTCCTTCTACGCCCATCAGAACAGGTCTGAGCTGATCATTGTTCCTGCGTTCTTGTACTTCTAACAAATGAATTTCTGTGTTCGGTAGAGGACGACCAATCGATGGAATCTCGGTTGATCCTTTTTGTATCAAAGTTACCGTGGAATAGGTTGTATCCTCTGTAGGACCGTAGAGATTGAAAACTTGTTGAATATGGTCTAGTTGATACAATTGCTGTACTAGAGTATTTTGCAACGGCTCGCCCGCCAAGTTAATGGTGTTAACTGAGGGAGGAATACCTTTGATACGGAGCAGTGCTGCGATCGCTGAAGGTACAGTATTGATCAAAGTTACTTCTGATGCTGCTGGCAAACTAGGTAACTCCAAAGCATCTTGAGCGAGAATCACCTTACCACCACAGCAGAGGGTGACGAACAATTCAAAGACGGAGAGATCGAAGCAAATTGATGTGGAGCCTAATACTCCCTTTAATTGTTCAGGAGTAAAAAATTTTCTTGCCCAGTCAATTAGGGCAACTGTATTGCGATGCTCGATTGCTACGCCTTTAGGTTTACCTGTAGAACCCGATGTGTAAATCACATAGGCAAGATTGTCAGGTTGGACTTCACAGACTGGGTTATCCACAGACTGTTGTGCAATGTTTTGCCAATCACTATCTATACAGACTGTATATGCTTGGTGTTGAGGAATCGATTCTAATAAATGCTGTTGCGTTAATAAGATAGGAAGTTGAGTATCTTCGATCACGAATCCTAAACGCTCTTTGGGATAGCTAGGATCAAGCGGAACATAGGCACCACCCGCTTTCAGAATGCCTAGCAGTGCAATAACCATGTTTAGCGATCGCTCTACACACACCCCAACCAAAACTTCTGGTTTAACTTCTAGCTTCTTCAAGTAGTGTGCTACTTGGTTCGCTTTTTGGTTAAGTTCTTGGTAGCTTAACTGCTCATTTTTAAAAATCACAGCTACAGCATTAGGGTCATGCTCAACTTGAAGTTCTATTAGTTTATGAATTAAAGAAAAATCGAATTTTTGCATCATCTTCCTTAAATATGCAAATAGCACTAGTCTGAATTTATCCTGTTACAAAGATTATCTGTGAAAGTATTTATCTTGACTAGCGTGACATCACTAGACTTATAAACAACAACTCAAAGTCTTTATTGAAGGCAGAATTATGATTTTTTAATAATTTTAATTATACTTATTAACCGATTTTTTTAAGTTTCAATCAAGCTTAACATTGCCTTCTGTAAAGGAATTATAATGAAAGCTATCAAAAAAAATAATTTCTGTTATGGAGGTCAAGAGTCTAGTTTTTTTGGACTCTTAACTCTGGAACGCCAGTTACTCATAGGGGAAACAACCCCCTGACGCTCTCTACGAGACGCTACGCGAACGCAAACTCGCTATCGGCCTTGGTGTCTCCCCTTCTCTACAATAATCAATCTTTCTTAGAGACGGCGATTTATCGCGTCTCTTGCCTTAACCGAACCCTATTGCGGTAGGTCTTTGCTTGAGAAAGCAGAGTCTGCATTTGTGATTTTATTTTCCGAGTGTTTCCGGAAGCGAAGGAAAATTTCAGTAATGGTAAGAGTTGTTTGTAAAAGCATCCTGTCACGGATGCTTTACTTATATAGTCAAAACTGTATATATATTTCCCATAAAAAGTGATTATTACAATTCACTATCTGTAATTTCTAGCTGATGCTTATGATAAATTCACCATCACATAAATTTATGGTGAATTTATTTAGATTTGCTAAAGCTGTAGCCATTAAAAATAAAGAAAGATAAGACTAATAAATAACATTATTTAATTGATGATTTTTAAAAATATTTTCAATATCTATGGCTGCTAATCTTTTTGATGCCATATATGCTACTATTTTTAGAGGTTGTTTCACATCCTAGTTAATAGTAATATTTTCTAATGATCTGACAATAATAAAGCTTTTAAATTGATATTGGGTGAGGGGTAATACCCCTCATGAATTAGCAAAAATGGGACAAAATTCAAAGTTGCACAATACACAAGTAAATCTCGAAAACTATTCAGTAAATTTAACTTGCAACTCTGCACAATTAGCAGATGACATTAACGACAAAAAATAGTATAAATGCGAATAGCGTTGTTAACGCTCAAAGATAAATATTTCTTCAGGCGATAAAAAAATCTGCTAATTTGCCGGAAATTGCTTAATTTATCAGTAATAAGAAATACAAGCATTTGAGCAGAGGGAATTTATGGAATTAGGAGTTTATAAAGTCTAAGAGGACAAAACTGTATCTACCAAGAGCCACACCGAGACTTTTGTTTTAACAGTCATCTAACAAGACAAAAGATCCGGTTTCCTTCCCATTATTGATATTGTCCCGGAAGCGATTAAACATCTGCAAAAAGGCTAGTGCAGATTGTAAACCTCAATTGAAACACCAACAATCGCAGAAACTAAACTAGTTTACTTCATCCCAGATAACTAAAACCTATGATGAATCAAGACATTGCTGGCATTAGTAGTAACTTAGATAAGACAGTGAAAGCTCAACAATTTGACAAAGTAGTTGAAGCAATTCTTGCTGGAAAATATTCTTGGGCATGTGTTTTAATGCTGCGATTTGGTGGCTATAATCCTCTCCATTACATTCCATATCGTACCTACAATCGATTGCTAAAAGAAAACTCTAAAGCCACTAGGACAAATCAACAGCAAAGTGAAAATATAAAAATGCTGAAACATGCTAATGATTCAATATCTGATAGTAATGTATCATCAAGCTGCCTAAGCAAAATCAAAGATCGAGCTTACCTGGAAGTAGTTGGAAAACAAAAAACAGAAATTCGTGGTGGTAGTTTAGATCAAAGATTGGCACAGTAAATTAACGAACATCAATGAAATCGCAATTAAAACCAGAAAGTACTCAAGATATTTTCTTGAAATGCTGTGGATTCAATTAAAAAGTATTTTGAATCAATAGATTCTGCCCTAAAGTTGATTGAGTCTCTGAGAGTCTGCTATGCTAATTTAAAATTTATAGCATGGCAGATTTTCTATAGCAGTGATTAGTTTGATATTTTTTTCAAAAATCTGCCAAAATGGCAAATATATACTGATGAGATTGGTAAACTAATAAAAATTACAATTTCAACCAAAATAGAGGTGATTGGCAAGCAAGTTAATTTAAAAAAATAAGATCAATGATTAGTTCTGACTATGAAATAAATCAACTGATTACAAAAGTAGTCAGCATTTCATGGAGTAAATAACTCCTACACCAAGACTGATGATCTAACCGTTACTACTGGTGGTTCTATTTTCGAGGAAGTCTGAGCAAAGAGAATTTGGGGAGGTGGATTCCCCCAATCCAAATTTTACACAGCTTTCACTGACTGCAGACGGTGCGAGTAATGCTGATAAAACTTCCTATCTTGTGCTTGGTGTTGCTTTAGTCAATAAAGCAAACGCTTAACACCAATACCAGGAACGGAAATAGAAAAGTTTCGGTGAAATTGTGATGTGATCTTGGCTGGTAGAACTGAAAGCTAATACGCTTCTCTTTCGACTATTGTAATCCTAGTCCTCCCAACCTGGATTATCTCTGCTTTCTAAACTTTCAATTTATATAACAACTACTGGAAGTTCAAAACTTGAATAGCTTCCAGTTTTTTATGTAGAAATAAAAGTAGGGTAGGCAATTTGCCCACCCTACTTTTTGTGGAGTATGATTAATTCAAAAATGAATTAAACTTTGGCTAATTCTGGGGTAGGACGTTTGCTATTGCGAATTGCTGTAACAGCTTCGGCATAATCCTTAGCGTTAAATACAGCTGAACCAGCGACAATTGCATTGGCTCCCGCTTCCAAAACTTGCCAGGTATTATTTGCCTTCAGTCCGCCATCTACTTCAATCCAAGGGTCAAGACCACGTTCATCACACATTTGGCGCAGCTTGCGGATTTTGGGTAACACTCCGGGGATAAAGCTTTGACCACCAAAACCAGGGTTTACGCTCATAATCAGTACTAAATCGCACAAATCTAGAACGTATTCAATTAGCTCTAGAGGGCTACCAGGATTAAGTACAACTCCAGCTTTCTTACCAAGCTCTTTAATTTGCCCCAAGGTGCGGTGCAGGTGTGGGGAAGCATTATGCTCGCAGTGTACGGAGATAATATCGGCACCCGCCTTAGCAAATCCCTCTACATATTTTTCTGGTTCCACAATCATCAAGTGAACATCCAGTGGCTTGGTTGTAACCGGACGAATCGCCTCCACAATCAGAGGGCCTATCGTAATATTAGGTACAAAACGACCGTCCATGACATCAACATGAATCCAATCCGCTCCAGCCGCGTCTACGGCGCGAATTTCGTCACCCAGACGACTAAAATCTGCTGATAGGATAGATGGAGAAATTACAATGGGCTTTTGAGATGAGTTTTGGGTCATGGCTAGTGGGTTTTCAAGCGTCCTTGTCTGTAAGCATTGTAACCAAATATTGAGCAAGACTCATAACTTTGATCCTGCTCTTTTGGGAAGATGGGGGAGATGGGGGAGAATAATAACTCTTGACCAATGACCAATGACCAATGACCAATGACCAATGACTAATGACTAATGACAAAAAAACTAACCTGGATAATTTGGGGATTGAGTGCTTCCTGTCTGAGTGCGCCAGTAATTGCTTCAGCTTTAGAATCTGTTCTGGGAACTAACGGCATTGACGTTTTGAAGCTACACCAAGCTCCTTATAATTTAATCGGTCGCAAGATTGCTATTGGTCAGGTGGAAATTGGCCGGCCGGGAATGTTTGGGTGGGATAAGGCAGTGTCTAAAAACCGTGCCATATCTGTAGCAGCAGTATTCTTACGCAATGGGCCAGCTAAATCAAATAGCGGTGTTGACCCCCATGCCTACAATGTTGCTGGCGTTATGGTGAGTCGAGACAAAGCTTTGCCAGGAGTTGCTCCGGGAGCGCGATTGTATTCATCTGCTGTGGGTTCTACTAAAAACATGGGTCAGCCAGAAGAATGCTTATCGGCCCAGCACATAGCGCTACAAAATAGTGGTGATGTTCGTGCTATTAACTTTAGCTTTGGTGAACCGTTGAGCCGCGATCCTCGGCCGGAGGCTACTTTAGACGGGAATGCTTTGCTAACTTTATGTGTTGACTGGTCTAGTCGCGTTCATGATGTTTTGTATGCGATCGCTGGCAACCAGGGTAAGGGGGGTATTCCCATTCCCACAGATAATTTTAACGGAATGAACGTGGCTTTTTCATCCCGCAGAGGAGGAGTATTTAATAAAGTAGACGTTGCCAATTTGGCAGGTGCTAACCAAGGAGTGAGCAGACGGCTGGCTGGAAAGGAGTTTAATCTTGATGGGCGTCGCGCCATCAGTTTAGTTGCTCCTGGTAATAACATTCCTTTGCTCAATCCAGATGGCAAATTGAAAAAGGTCACGGGGACAAGTTTTGCAGCACCTCAAGTTACGGCTACTGTTGCTTTGTTGCAGGAATTTGCTGATCGACAGATGCGGACAAAACAATCTCAGTGGAGCATTGATTCTCGGCACCATCAAGTGATGAAAGCTGTATTGCTGAATTCAGCAGACAAAATCCAAGATAGTGGCGATGGTTTGCAGTTGGGAATGACCCGGACACTAATTGATAAACAAAATCAAAACTGGCTAGATTCTGATGCTTACAAAGATCCTAATATTCCTTTAGACGCTCAAATGGGAGCGGGTCATTTGAATGTACTTCGCGCTTATCAGCAATTTAGTGGTGGTCAATGGCAGCCATCAGCTGCGGTATCAGCCCTTGGTTGGGATTATCGCACGGTCGATGTGGGAACATCTGTTGACTATATGTTAGCAAAACCGTTAAAGCAGGGGAGTTTTGTTGCTGTCACTCTGAGTTGGGATCGATTGGTGGAACTCAACGATAAAAATAAAAACCAGCAATATGATGTGGGCGAGAATTTTCGCGATCGCGGCTTGAATAATCTCGACCTCTACCTGGTAAAAACTGATGCTCAAAATTCAGATACTGGTGTTGTTTGCTCTTCAATCAGCCAAATTGATAGTGTAGAACATATTTTCTGCCCCGTTACTACTACTGGCAATTACAAAATGCGCGTTCAGTTTCGACAAAAATTAAATGAAGCGACTCAACCCTATGCTTTAGCTTGGTGGAGTGTGCCTATCAATTGACGTAGGGGTGTACAACGATCATTTCATAATTCGTATACATAGCCGCTTAAATTAGGAATTAGGAATTCACAACCCTAAGAACTAGTGTTTAATTCCTCTGAGCTACTCACTTGCTGTTACAAAAACTGTAACAGTCCCATTTTTCGATTGCAGCAAGTGCAATAGTTAGTCATTGACACAATATTTGCGTCAACACTGAGGCACAGATCAAGAATCTTTGGCAAGTGAGGTGGCAGAATGAATAGGCAAAAATATAGTGATGCGAAAGAAAACTTTCTGCAAAGGCGTTACGGTGTTAGTCTGGGCAGACGTTATGCTCTGGCAGCTGCAAGTGTTGTTCTATTCAGTGTATTAGGCTGCTCTCAGGTCGATAGTAACAAAAGTGTACTTGCTCAATCTAGTTTACCTCAGCCAGAAACTCCATTGCAAAAAAAAACAGTCAACACTGATACAAAAATCGTTGAGTCTAGCAATAAGTTTGGCTTCAAACTGTTTTCAGAAGTTCTGAAAAATGATACTGAGAAGAATATTTTTATCTCACCTTCGAGTATTGCGATCGCTCTAGCTATGACCTACAACGGCGCTAGTGGCTCGACTCAACAAGCAATGGCAAAAACCCTGGAATTACAAGGGATGAATCTACCAGAAATAAACTCTTCTTACGCGGCGGCATTAAATCAGCTTTTAGACAATTCGGATGCGAAAGTGCAACTGAATATTGCTAACTCACTTTGGGCAAATCAAGATGTTAGCTTTGCACCAGACTTTCTCAAGAAAACCCAGGATTTCTATCAAGCCAAGGTCAGCAATTTAGACTTTAAAGATGCCGCCGCATCTAGTATTATCAATAACTGGGTAAAAGAAAATACTAAGGGCAAAATCACTAAAATAGTTGAAACAATTGAACCAAATAAGGTGTTGTTTCTGATTAATGCCATATATTTTAAAGGTAGCTGGAGTAACGAATTTGACAAAAATCAAACTGCTGAATACCCGTTTTACGTGAAATCTGGCGAACAAAAACAACACCCAATGATGTCACAAAAGGGTGATTATAGATACTATGAAAGCGAACAATTTCAGGCAGTTAGTTTACCTTACGGTAAAGATGGTAAGGTCAGTTTTTATATCTTTCTGCCCAAACAGAACTCTAGCCTCAAAGCCTTTGATCAAAACTTGAATGTTGAGAACTGGGATAAATGGATGACTCAGTTCAACGAACAAAAAGGGTTTATTCGCCTACCCCGCTTCAAAACAGATTACGACGTTACACTGAATGATGCCTTAAAAACTTTAGGCATGGAAGAGGCATTCAGCAACAAAGCCAATTTTTCCGGCATGGGTAAAAATTTTGCCATTAGCCAAGTTAAGCATAAAACTTTTGTCGAAGTGAACGAAGAAGGTACTGAAGCGGCTGCGGCTACTTCAGTGGGAATGGTAGCAACATCTTTGAGACAGGAACCAGAACCATTCCGAATGATTGTTGATCGTCCCTTCTTTTGTGCCATTAGGGATAATCAGACGGGAAGCATTCTATTTATGGGTTCGATCATTGAGCCACAATGAGGAGGCAAGAGGCAGGAGGGATTCAAGACTTCATCTTTTGAATAGTTGACCTTCCTCCAAAATAGGAGTAAATATTTCCTACATAATTTTACACATCCTGCCCCCTGCCCCCTGTCCCCTGCCTCCTTTCACTAGGGTAATGTCGCTTCAGAAATGCTCAGAGTGTTTTTCGCGTCAGCTTTCAAGGATTCGTTTGCAGCAACGGGTGCAGTTATTTCCCCAGTGGCGCTGTCGTTTGTCTGACTACCAGGACGTAGGGCACTTAAGGCAGTCTTAATTACAACAGCTGTGGGTACTGCCACAATTACACCCAATAGTCCGCCAACTCTTGCCCCTGTCAAGACTGAAATTAAAATCCAAACTGGATTTAAACCCGTAAAACTGCCTAAAATTCGGGGGGCAATTAAGTTTTCGAGAATTTGCTGGACAATTACTGCTGCTATCAGGACTCTCACACCCATTGAAAAATCTTGCAATGCTACCAATAATGTAGTCATGGCAATGCCCACAGAACCACCAAAGGGGACGAGAGCCATCAGCCCAATAGTTAGACCAAATAGCAGTCCAAATGGCACTTTCAGCCACAAAAATGTCGGAATAAGAGCTGAGGCCATACAGGTAGATAAAATCAGCTGGGTGATGAAGAAATTTTGGAAACTCAAGCGGACTGTTTTGGAGAAAGGATCTCGAAATTTAGGGGGTAGCCATTCTACTAAACTTTGCCAGAGTTCACCGCCATGCTGTAAAAGATAGAAAGTCAAAACCATCGTCAAGAGGATATCTAGCAGACTAGTGACTGTAACTACCGCCAGATTTAAAACTTGTCCAGCTATCCCTTGTAATTGTCCCTTGACGCGATCGTTGATTTGCACTACCAAAGCATCGAGGTTAATCGGTAAGCCAAAAGTCTCAGCTTTTTCGTTTAATATCATTAACTGAGAGCGTCCAGAGTCAATCAACTCTGGCAAACGAGCTACCAGTTGTTCAGCTTGGGTGAGGGCTAGCGGAAAAAGAGTAACACCCAATGCCAATAAAATCGATAAAGCCAAAAGAAACACTAAGATAGCGACTTGCTCTCGCCTAGCCCCACGATGCTCCATCCAACTCACGGGGTAGTTGAGCAAAAATGCTAGTACTGAGGCTCCGACTAAAATGACTATGAGAGAATGAAAATAATTAAAAAATACCGAAAGTGTCCAACCATTGAGAACTAGCAGCGGAATGAATAACGCGATCGCCCCGATTCGCGCTATTGGTGTAAATTTTTGCCACCAGTCGAGTAGCTTGCGTGTCTGCATTTTGAGCTGATTGCGGGATAGAACTAAATGAAATCTTTCTTTATAGCTTATTATCTCTAACTATATGAATCTTATTCATCCTTCTAGTTTAGGAGTTACACTAACCCAAATGGAGAAATTGGAACCAAAAGAGAGTGGAGAAGAGGGAGCAGGGAGCAGGGAGCAGGGAACAGGGAGCAGGGAGCAGGGAGCGGGGGGC
>NZ_WBKM01000257.1 GCF_015714725.1 Nostoc sp. WHI | reverse complement strand
TTGCGTTCTCATCTTTAGCTATTGGTTGCTGTAATTGATACTAAATATCAAAGGCTTGTTACAGATATTTTGGGAAATAATCGTCAAATGACTTACTAGCAATCTTTTTGAGATATCTCATCAAGATGAATTCTCCTGCGAATCAATATTTTATTTGTAAATAAAATCACTCCGTACTTGAATATAATTTTTAGCGATCGCACTTTTTTTGTCCGACCTCACAAAATCGCATTGCTCCCATCTCGAACAGTTTTGGTAAGTTGGGAATCAACGGCATACTTTGCACCACTCGCAGGTGCAGCATTGTGAGCTTCGTCAAGGATGAGCATGGAAGCTGCTGCAAAATCACCAAGCCAGTCCCGTAACGGTGCGGCATAGGTTTCATCTCGTAGCAAGGCGTGGGAAATAATGAACCTAGTATGTGTCATCCAAGGGTTAATTCCATAACCCCTTTCTTGACGACGGGCAGCAATAAACTCACGGTCAAGAATCATGAATGTGAGTCCAAAGCGACTCTCCATTTCTTCTTGCCACTGACGCACTACCGATGGCGGACACGAGATAACTACTCGCCTAACTTTTTGCCGCATCAGCATCTCACGCAGTATCAGCCCTGCCTCGATGGTTTTCCCCAAACCGACATCATCGGCAATAAACAAACCGACTCTCGGCATCAGTAAAGCTTTACGCAGTGGTTCTAGCTGATACGCTTTAACTTCTATACCTGCTCGGTAGGGCGCTTGGAAAAGCTTGGCATCTGTGGAGGTTACGCAATTCCACCGTAATGTGTGCAGGTAGGCAGAAAACAGACGCGGATTATCAAAACCTCGATTCGCTATGGAATCCCATGATGTTGCCCCTACGATTTTGGCATCTATTTCCCGTTCCCATAGGACTTCTAGCGATTCTCCTAACGCATCATCTTCTAAACAAGAAAGGCTAACTTTAGTGTCTTGCTCTGGAGACGGTTTCGACACAACTTCTTCTACAAGATATTGCCGCGATCGCACTCGCACAATCTGTCCAGTTACAATGTCAGTCACTCGTGTCTTCCTCTTTGTAACTGGACTGGTATTATCCCTCCTCTAATCATGAAAAACTCACTCCCCTAAACCCTAATGCCTGGTTAGCTTGGAGTGCTAATCTACAACCATCTTTTTGAAAGTTGCGTTGCAGGTATAAAATAGCTTTTAATCTATTTGTTCTTTAGCACCTGCTACATCTTAATAATGTTATTTTATATACGTCTATAGCAAGTGGCTATTTTCAGCAGAAAACTTTGTAATTCCTAAATGAAGAGAGTCTAAAAGGTATAATCTACCTAATATCACATAGACAATTATTGGATTAAAATTAAATAGTAATCTATCACTCAGTAATATCACTTAAAATATTTGGGCTGAATTGCGTATACTTAAAGTAACCTGATAAACTAGCATTATTTAACCACTGTCAACCAACATCGAGAATTGCTCACAGAGATGGAAGCCCTCAAGTAGTTCTTGATAGAGAAAGTACCCTTGAGGGTACTGTGAATGGCTGCCATTCGTTTCTAGGATATTTTATAGAAGTTTTTTTCAGTGGCCACAGCGATGTCTTCTATTGAGGACAACAAAATAATTGTTTGGCGATCGCAAAAAGACGAGCGAATCAGTGTAAATTCAGAAATTCTTGAAATTAATAAAAATACTAACTTGCAGGATGATATAACCCCGTATTTTCGTTAAATTCCCACCCCATACCCGATTTATCCTTGCCCTTGCACCATGCCACAAAAAGCGGTGGGTGCAGCTTATTTCGCTGCTCGTGTATAGTTTCTACGCTTACACCAAGTCTTGAAGCTAAACCTTCTTCCGTTAATGGTTGCATTCGGGGAGTATGCACTTTGAAGGATGAATTGTTGTTGTACGATTTATTGCCCCGCCTCGGTTGGTTGTTGAGATGATTTTGAATTTTAATAATCGCCTCAGTAAACTGTGTCATTCGGGCTGTTATCCCCTCCACTTTTTCTGATAAATCGGCGAGATTATGGATTGCTCCGGTTTCGTTACTATTAGATTCGCCTGACAACTGTGACTCCAGCTTATCAAGTCGTGAGCAAATAGCTAATATCGTTTCATTCGTCAGACTGGGGTTACTATTGTTACTACTAACTAAGTACTCTTCAACACTTGCCTTAATCTTAGAGTCCAGACGTTTATCTAAATTATCGCCACCAATTGCATCAAGGTTATCTAGATCATCTAGGTAGAGTTCGATAAATTGGGTCAGCGTGGCTGTTGCCGTCGTCCCTTTCGACTTACAACGGGCAATAAACTGCTCCCACATCTTTTGGTCGCAGTTAAAAGATGCCAGTTTCTTGTTTTTCCCTGTTTGGCTCATGTCTAGGTAATGTCTAGGTAAATCTGGACTGGACACGACTGAGTGAGTGTGTCATCCCGAAAAGATAACTACCTTGACACTATCATTTTGGAGCGCATGAGTGCGCCCGCTTTCTTGCGATGGTCTCCGACCGACCGGAGGTCATCGCCTCTACCAAAAAGCAGTCAGATTACTACTGTCTGCAACAGTTAGTTAGCCACTGTTGGAGTTGTTCAGGAGTCGTTGGCGCACAGTTTGAGCAAAGCCTGTTATCGCTTTTGTAGCCAAATCAGGGGGTGACTTCCTGGCTAACGCATCCATTTAGTCAATCATATCTGCCAATAAATTTGTCATCTCTGACTGACCTTTTTTACGGTTATCGTCATACTGGATCAGCACATCTAGCTTGACATGACGGCTGACTTTTTGCGTCTTTCGCACATCTCCTTCTGTTGCTTCTAAAAGAGTTGTAATCCCACTATGGCGAATGCGGTGCGGTGACATTAACTTTTTCACACCAGCTGCATCAAAATAATTGACCACAATTTTACGGATGCCGTCCCCAGTGAGGCGATGCCCTTTACTGCGGTTATCAAGGGCGATAAATAAAGGTGAGGAGGCGGTAATATTACCCCGGACTTGCAACCAATCACAGATAGCATTAACTGTTGCTACAGATAGTTTTACCCATTCATCATTCGTACCTTGCCCTTTTCCCAAAATCCGCAATCTGCTTTCGTGTGGGTCGAAGTCTTTAATATTTAATTGACTCACCTCATTGCGTCGCGGTAAATTTTCCCACAACAGCCGCAACAGCGCATAATCTCTTTGACCATGAACAGTTGAGCGCTCAATTAGCTGGATTACACTGTTGATGCTTTGAGCATCCACCCCGGTAGTATCTCGATACGCTTTTACCTTTTCCAACTCTACATCTTCTAGCGTGTAGCTGCACACACCTAACTTGCGGGCAAACTTCACCAACGATTTAATACTGCTGAGGCGACGGTTGACCGTTGCTTCCTTCAACCCAATAGCCAGTAGCTTGGCCTTATATTTCAATACCACCGCCACCGCCCGTTTCTCGGTCAGGTGCAAAAACTCCAACACGCTATCAACATTCGGCTCAATACCAGTCATCGCCACAAAGAATTTCCGCAAATCTTTCTGGTATTCGCGCCGGGTGCTGGGTGCGCGAATATTGGCGAGCATCAAAGCAATGACATCCTGTTCATCCTCTGTTGCGGCAAAATACCGCTCAATTGGGGCTAAGAGAGATTTTTTTAATGACTCTACCGCATCATCAAATCCGGTATCATCGTTTGCTTTTGGGGATGCACGCCAAGGGGGATATGGAGTATCAGACATAGCATTGGGCGCGAAAAGGGTAATTTTCGATATCAAACCTATTCTCTCTCGATTTGCCGTGCCTGACTCACTTTGGCGCGATAAATCTTCCATTAAACCAACACAATCGCAATGTTGCTAAATATACTGCTATGGTATTAGTGCTATTCGCTTGTTACCCAACGCTTGACTGTACTACGTTATGTATTTTGACTGAATTATTATAGATGCAAAAATTAAACCATCCCAGTGGTTGGAATGGTTTAAGGGAATTATCAATTTTTCTTACTGCTCCTTTTGCTTATAGGAGGCAACTAATTGTTGTTGGCGACAATTCAGGCATTCCTTTTAACTTGATAGTTTCGGCGACTTGGTTGTTATTTTGGCGTAATGAAAAGATAGGATTGCCCGTTAGCTTGATTTGAGCTTGATGCTATTAGGGTTGCGCTTCCAAGATCCGACCTATACTTCTTGGCGATAATGCTGGCAACCCCCTGCGAGTAGCTTCTTCAGCAACTTGCATATGGTAATGGTGCTTTGAACGACTGGGTTTTCGGTTCTTGCTCCATTCGCTGATTTCGACAATTTTGCTCGCCTCTGCGCTCTTGCACTTCTTAGGTCTGCCTGCGTTCACACCTAATACATTATTTATCTTTGCGATCGCATCTTCCAAGGTTTCCGATGTTATGGTACAAGATGTCCACTTTTTCTTCCAGTTTGTTACTGTTTGCTTCGCTATACCAAGTTTTTTTACTATATTTTTATGATTTTCCCCACGATTAAGTTCTAGCAGGATGTTTGCTCTCTTGATCATTTCATCGCTGCCGTTGGCTGCTATATCCTCTAATACTTGCTTTTCAATAGGATTCAATACTTGAATATGAGGCATTTTAGTATTTACCCCGCTTAAACCTACAATTTTGCCAAATCGAATGAAGCCTGATATACTTTTTTTGTAGAGTTCATTTTTCCTAAAGATTCACTCAAAGCCCTGCTGCAAACAGGGCTTTGAGGAAAAAACAACCCCACCTGTTACTAAAACAGGACGGAACTTTGTTTTGTCAATTTAGTTATCTAGAGCCATCATATCATGAATTTACCCAGTTTTACAAATCTATCTTTAGATAGATGCTTTTTTTGCAATACCAGTGCGTTAAATATCTCTTCAGTCGTATTGGTTTTCAATGGGTTGGAAATAATAGTTTCCTGCGCGAGAAAATTCTCTTTGAGAGTTTTTCCGGTAGGTAATATTTTGCTACTTACAAGATTTAATTATTTTTTAAACTTGTTACTTTTTCCAAGGGATGAAAGTGCTACAAGTTTTGCTGGTTAAGATTTTTCTGGTTTCTGCTTAGGTTTTTCAAGATTGAACTTATCTTTTTAGTGACAATTTGTGACCCGGAGTATCAATATGTCTCTTGTGCAGAATCCGGCAATTGTATATATTTCTCCTGCGGAGTTGGTTGTTCATCCGAAGCTGATAGAAATATATGGTGAGAATGAGGAACGTCCGGCTTTAGAAAAAAGTATCTCTGAAAAAGGGATTCTTGAATCTTTAAAGGTATCTGCACGTACTGGTGTCAATGTAGTCTTGGCAGGTAAGTGTCGCTTGCAGATAGCTCGCCAGTTAGGAATTTCCACTGTGAAAGTGGAATTTGTCGAGTCTGGTTCGCCTGAAGAAGATTTGAAACTAGTGCTTGACTTTAATCTCCACCGGGAAGGTGGGAAGACTCATTACCAGAAATTTCACGAGGGGCAGTACTGGGAGAGTGTACTTCGTCCCCAAGCGAAAGAAAGACAGCGCCAAAGCGCTCGTCGTTTGAATCAATCGAATGATTCAAATTTGAATCATTCGGTAACTGAGAGTAAGTCTCAATTAGGTAAGGGCAAGCGAGTGATTCAGGAGGTCTCGGAGAATCTAAATATAAGTGTTGGTAGTTATCACAAGGGCAAGAAAGTTTTTGAATTAATTTCTCAATTACGAGAAATGGAAAAATTTAAGGCAGTTGTTGCACTGGAGATGGAATTTAACCGGAGTATTGATGCAGCGTACAAGTTTGTTTGCAATCAAGATATCTGTTACCAGGTAATAGACCTTCTGGAGGCAGATGAGATAGGTAGTATAGGCGATGGTATTGCTTGGATGCTGAATGGCGAGCGCAATCCGTTTCGGCGTTTCCAGCTTGACCAAGTATATCAATTCAAGAAGAGACTGCGGCCCGAGTTGGAAATTGTGGGACGGGTTATTGGTATAACTAATGAGTTTGTTGTGTTTGGATTGAGGAATTTAGTGAATATGAGCTTAGAAATTGTGAATCTACGTCCGCGACAAATTGATGCAGAATTGCAGGATGAACCATCTGCGTCACAAAGGAAGAGAATATTTCACTTAATGCAAAAGTTTAGTGATGTTTTCCCAGTTCAGGTATCTTTAGCGGAGTTGTTAAAACTCCCAAATTTAACTGATAAAGAAGAGGTTTTATTGCGGATGTATGAGTCTGACGTATTTGAAAAAACGTGGGAAGATTATAAGACCCAAATGAAAGCAATGGAAGTTTCTACAAATAGAAAAAAGGATAAGATTTGTGCTGCATAGGTAGCTGTAAGCAGTTAATCTAGCAGAGAATTTATCCCACAATTTAACATTACTTACTAGATTAGCATCTCAATACTAATTGCAATACGAGTTCACTATTGTGGGTGCTGAACTCGTATCAAGATATTTGACTGTTTTTTGTTTTTTAACTCGGTGGTGGAGTATGAGTAATTTCATCTTCACCAGTTGTACTAACAAGAGCCAATGTGACGTGACACCTGTCGGTGTTACTAGCTTTGCATTGTTATCCCAAAACTCTTTTGTCGATTTATTGACAACTTCCCTAGAACTGCCTCATTTAAATAATTACCAAAAAAAAAGTTGGGTAGTCGCATTGTTGTTGGTGAAGCGTGTTGGACTAAATCTTAGCCTAAGCCTACGTATGTCTAAGCCTAAACAAGTATAAACCTCTGTTTGCTTTCAACCATGAGACGATTACCAGTCGCCTCCAACAAGCGGATAACCAACCGCTTAATTCAAAATAAAATTTCAAATTTAGGCTAACACATTTTGACCAACAGCGAGACTACCTGATGCACAAAAATCATCAGGACAGTCACTCATGTACCAAGAAAATTTCTCTTCAGATGTCGAGAACAAGCCCCAATTAAGCCTTTCACAGCCTTCAAAAAAGAAAATCAAACCCCACCTGCCCGCAGAATCCGTAGGTAAACGCTACGTAGAGCGCTTTTGGCATCCATTTGGGGCAATAGTTGCCCCTTCTTTAGTAGAAGGTACAAAACCAGCATGGCGTACCATCGATTATTACCTCCAACCCTCCCAACTGTGGAAACTGCACCAAGACAAGTCGAAACTAGTAGGTCTGCGCTTTAACGACACAACTCGTTACGCCACAATCGATTTAGACTTAGAAGGCGACTACCATAACATTGAATCTATAAATCGCATCAAGGCAGCGCTAGAGGACATCGGCATAGTCGATATCATCATCCTCCAGTCAAGCTTTAGTGGCGGCTATCACCTGATCCTAAGCTTCGCATCCCCCCTACCCACCTTTCCCCTAGCCTGCGCCCTAGAGATTACTTTAAGAAACGCAGGCTTTATCCTCCGCCAAGGACACCTAGAAATCTTCCCCAATACCAAACCATATAGTGCCAAACAAATAACTAACTACAAGGCCATCCGTTGCCCCATGCAACCGGGTAGCGGGTCATTTTTACTGAATGATGACCTACAACCAATTAGTGACTCAGTTTCTATCTTCCTCGATTATTGCGATCGCGCGGCCAGTCGGCAAGATTTAACTAAACTAAAACGGGTAGCGAACAAAGCCAAAAAACAAATTTCACGGGAGAGATATCGCAAGCAAGAGTCTGCTGATGCTGCCCAGTGGCGTGCCAACTGGGAAGAAATCATCACCACAGGCTGGACAGGAAAAGGACAAACAAACACCCTCCTACAAATCTTCGTAGGGTACGGAATCGTCTTTTTAGACTTAGAGAGTGATAAATTAGTCGAATTTTGCCTTACTACCGCAATTAACGCCCCTGGCTACAGCCAATATTGCCGACACCAACACGAAATCGAAGCTAGAGTGCGGCATTGGGTAGAATCCACAATTCGCAACAAATGGTACAGCGCTTACATTAGTTATCCCGAACGGCTATTGGGTACATTTGCCAACACATTTGCAGAAGCCATAGCAGGCATTAGCAGCATTGATAAACCCAAAGACAACGTAATCCCATTTGACCGTCGTAAGCAACAGAACTGGGAACGCAGCCAACAAGCCCAACAACGCATTCAGATAGTAGTAAGAGCAATGGAGTGGGATGGTGGGTTACCAGCAGGGGCTACTGAACGAGGGAAAGCGATACGTGCTGAGTACAAACGTCGTTTTCACAAAACTATCTCACAAGAGACACTACAAAAGCACTTACATTTGTGGCATCCTACGCGCTACATTTTAGACCCCTGGGCAGAAAATAGCTCAAACCCTTATCAATCAAGCAATGACGGTCAATTTAATAGTTTTCAAAACTCATTTGCAAAACAAAGTGCTGAAAACCCTTACCAAAAGGAAAATGACGGTCATTTTTACTATATGAAGGTTTTTTGTAACTGTTTACCTCTGGCTGCCGATGCCCCTACAGGGCAGTTGGCAGCAGCAAGTTTTGAAGAAGTTGCTGTGTCTGAAGGAGAATTGTTTGTACCACAGGTACAAGATGGATCTGAGGAAATTAATATTAATTCCGAAGAATTGAATTTATTGCAACCAAAGAATCTGTCTTTAACTTCAGGTGTCAATAATTCTGATAATTCATTAGTTTCTTCAAATATTATAGAATTAGCTGAAAATCTTAATGAAAGTACTTTAGATAAGAATTTTAAATACCTTTCTAACCCTAGCACGGTTGAAAATTACAATAATAAAAACTTATTAATCAATTCTGTCAGTATTCCACCTACTGCATCTACACCTGCAATTGTGCTGCCTGAAGCGTTACAAAAAGCCGAAGTTAGCGAGCAAAGTACATCTTCAGGCGATTCAGCAACAACTCTCGCTTTGTCAGAACTGAAGAATCTGATTAAGTTGCGACTCCAAGCAGCATCTTACGCCAAACGTGTAGCTAGAGAGTACTGCCTGATTGCACGATGCTTAATTGGGGGCAAGGAACGGGAAAGACTGGAGCAGAGTGCCAAAATGCAATTTTATCTCGATTCAGGTAACAAAACTCTAATTGCAGAAGCTAACGAGTGGGCAGCTACTAATCCTGGATGCCTGCCGTTTTCGTTGGAGTTGGCGTTTCAACAGAGTAAGACATGATGGCTGAATTTCACAAGTAGGGGTGATTTGGATCACAAACCCAACCATTATTCATCGGCAAGTTGGTCTTGAACGGGAGCAACGCGATTTTGTGAAGTCGGATCAAAAACAAGCGATGCCTTCGGCGGGCTGCGCCTACGCTAAAAATGATATTTAAGTTAATGGTGATTTTATTTACAAATAAAATACTGATTTAAACGAGAAATCATCTTGATGAGGTATCTCAAAAAGATTGCTAGCAAGTCATTTGACGATTATTTCCAAAAATCTCTGCAACAAATCTTTGATACTTGGTATCAATTACGGCAGAAAATAAATTAAAGGGAGAATTAAAGTATAAAATTTATCAACCAGTTTGGGGTAGATATAGCGAAGATACTGTTGGCGAAATATTTCTTAACGCTGAAAATCCTTGTGCTGTCGTGGAAACCCGTCAAAGAAAGTTACCGAAAATCACCCCTCCAATGAATTCGCCAACGGTATCTTTGCTATATCTACGCCTCGATCCAAGCTTGGATCGCGGCTTCGTGTTCAGCAGGCGGAAACGAAAAAATCGCATCTCTCAAAAAGAAACGCCCACTGGGTTTCAGCATTGATGCAATTCTCAAAAATGCAACCATCTTCCAAAAATCCGGCAGGATGTGCAACGCTGCCTTGCTTACGACCAAATCTGCTAAGCGATCGCAGTGTTCATAGGTCAAAAAACCAGCTCGGTGAAACTGGATGTTCGTTGCACCTGCTTTCTGAGCTTTATTTCGAGCATAAGTCAGCATCGCTTGAGAAATATCAACCGGATGAATTGATGCTCCGGTCAGTGACGCTTGAATTGCAAATGTTCCGGTTCCTGCTCCTAAATCAATCACGATTTGGCCCGATGTAATACCAAGCCGATACACCAAGGCTTGCTCTTTTTCAGGCGTACTCGATGGCTGCTTGAGATCAAACGATTCGGCTTGTGCTGCATCTTCAAAATCAACACCCGCCATCTTCGATTCATCAAAATACCAGTTTGGCAAAGAAACCATGCTGTTTATCCTGGCTTAGGCTTATGTTGGTCTTCTTTTTTTTGTTTTTAATTTTTACTTTTTTAATTTGAGTTCCATAAATATTTCTGCTATTTCATTTTCATTATATTTATTAATTTCTTGAAATCCATATTTTTCAAAAATCTTCCTTGCTGCAATAGATTTTCTCATCGTATCCAATCTTAATATATGTAATTCGTTTTTTTTTGCATTCAATAATAAATGTTCCATTAATAATGTACCTATCCCTTTACCCTGATATAAAGGTAAAATAAAGTACCTTTTGATCTCTCCTATTTTATCTATTTTGTTTAATATCTTTAATCCAATACTTCCAATTACTGCGGCATTTTTCCTCATAATCCAGAAATTTCCACCTTGACTTTGGTATATATTTTCAATATTCCTTATATCCGACTGTAAGCCAGTTGGATCAAATTTATATCCTCTGTACGAATACATTATTTCCAAAAATTCTTCCAAACTAGCCTGGAATTCGTAACTGTATGGGATTAATTCCATTTCTTTTATATCGATATTGCTAATATTGATTTTTTTATTAAAAGACTAACGACCAAGTTGAGCGGTAGCAGTGGACTGAAACAACCCCAACGAACGCTGGTCAAGCAGATCTAACTGCTCTCCACTGACACAAGACTTATTGCCGATTTTGGTTGGCTTGATGCTTAACCGATTGATGCGATCGTAGAGAACAGATTTAACAATCCCGTACTTATCGGGAAGCTGTGCTACTGGCACTCGGTCGAGTTTGGTCATAGTCGGCGGTCTGACTGGCAGACTGTTTGTATGACAGCATACACGCTCTCACTCTCTATTAGCAACTATAAATGGTTCAAAAAATAATACAAAAAGCCCAGACTCTCATCTTTACTTTCTTAGTGTCCATCCATTGGCTCAGAACTTGGGGTTTCAACTTTCAAGTTATCTCCCTGCTTGCTCACTGAAAAGTCCGGCTCATTTTTGCTAGTTTGAGCAAGGCCAGCAGCACCAGCTATTGCTGTTCCTGCAAGTCCAAGTCCAGCAGACCATTTGGATGGCAGTTAGGTCGAGGGGGATCTTAAACCCAAGACCCGTCTGGTTACAGCAGAGGGCAAAGGACAACATTCCTTCAGCAAGAACTGCCCTTTGCCCTTTACCTTTGTGATAAAAAAGTGCGTGGTTAAAATTTAGTACCCATCCCTCTGTAGATTGTCTGGGCTGAAGGTGGAGTGCTTGGAGTTTGGAAGAATTGATTGAGCAATTGAGTTTGATTCACGACAGTTCAAGTTTCGTCTTGCATACCATTGAGCTTGGCGTAATACCCATCTTGGGAAATTAGTTCGTCATGACTGCCAGTTTCCACGATCTGCCCTTGCTCAAGTACGTATATCCTGTCTACATAACGTGCCGCCAAAATCCGGTGAGAAACCAGTATTGTGGTGAGTCCCTCCCTGACTGCTCGCAATTGCGATAGAACTAAAGCTTCGGTTCTGGTATCCAACGCAGAAAAGCAGTCATCCAGCAGCAAGATAGGGGTCTGGCGAATCAGTCCACGGGCTAGACTGGTTCTCTGCTTCTGTCCACCCGATAAAGTTACCCCACGCTCACCAATCAGTGTGGATAAGCCTGCATTGAATTTGTTGATCGTTGCCTCAAGCTGTGCAGCTCGCGCAGCCTGCCAAATAGATTCGGGCGATCGCTCCGGGTTATCGAATGAGATGTTCTCCGAAATTGGTGCAGCGAATAGGAAAGTATCCTGGGGGACAAATGACAGGTTCTCGCGTAGATGACTTAGCGGGATGTCTCGAAGGTCTTGCCCATCTACTTTGATTTGTCCGCTAATAGGCTCCAATTGCCTGGCCAGCAAACGCAACAAGGTGGATTTGCCAGATCCTACACGACCGATGATGGCAATCATTTCGCCAGGATTGATACTCAGGGATATCCTTTCTAGAACCAGACGCGATCGCAGTTCAGCACCGACCGGGTAACTATATGACAGATTGTAAACTGCGATTTCGCCATTGATACGCTGGGCTGATGAACCTGCCGGAGCATCTTGAATCTCAGGTTTTTCATCCACGATCTCAAATACTCTGGTTGCAGCTGTACTGGCATTGAGCAAAGCATACACTACAAAACTGCTCTCCTTGATTACCCCAAGAATCATAGCCAGATAAAAGATGAAAGCTGTCAGCGTGCCGACGCTCATTTGCCCAGCCAATACTTGGCTTCCACCCACGCCAACAACGATTAAGGTCATCAAACCACTACCAAGCACAATGGAGGCAGTGAGAATAGCGTTTAAATGGATCAACTTTTGATGAGCTAGCGCATAACGATGTGATACTCGGGGTGTGAGTATCAATGGAACAGAAAACTGGGTTAAGCTTAAAAGCCTTATTGCGTAAGGATTTTTTTGAAAGTTGTAGTAGCTCACTTTTCAAATCACTAACTACTGCCTAACGATAAATCAAGAGTTTCAGCACCTAAAATTTTTTGTAGTATTCATGTAATGCTTCTTATCCCGGTTTTCTGTTCCGATGATACTTGTACCCCAATGCAATGTTGTCATAGACGGTACCAGGGAACAGATGAAAGTCTTGAAAGATTACACCTACACGCTTACGGATCTGTGCAGGGTCTATCTGCATAATGTCGATGCCGTCAATGAACAAGCTTTTTTCAGGCACATCGTAAAAACGGCAGATGAGCCGGGTTAGCGTGGTCTTGCCAGAGCCAGTAGGCCCGACAATGGCGATGTTCTCACCGGGTGCTACATTCAGATTGAAGTGCTGGATAACCGATTCGCCAGTTTCGTAACGGAAACTCAGGTCACGAAACTCGATACGGCCATGTAAGCCTTCGGGCAAGGGTATCGGCTGCGACGGCACGGATAAAGACTCTTTCCAGTCCAGCAGCCGGAATATGCGATCGCAAGCTGCCGCCGCTCGGAACACTGCATTAGCTTGATCGCCCAACGCCACAATCGGACGAAACAGCATGTCGCTAAATTGCAAGAACAACACGACCGATCCCAAGGTGGTAGTGTGGCTAAGTATATGTTGCCCGCCGAACCAAAGGATGCAAGCGATCGCCAAATAAGATATATTGTCGACGATCGGGTTGTATACGGTCTCTGCCATGATGGCCTTAGTCTCAGCCACCCGATTGGCATCGTTAATAGCAGAGTACTGTTTAAAGCTCAGTGCCTCCCGCCCTGACATCTGCACGATTTCAATACCTGATAAGTTTTCATGCAAATGCTCGTTGAGGCGCGATAAGGTGGCACGAATGATCTGATAAATCGGACTAGAATAATATCTGAACGTGACGATCACAGCCGCCACAAAAATCAATAAGGGTGATAGCTTTGCTACCAGTATCGCATCCAGAGACAGCATTACGCTAACGGCAACAACCAGGGGAATCAATTCTCCAGCCAGCGCACCGACACCAGTCAGCAGTTCAGACAAGCTCTCGATATCGTTAGCGATCCGAGTCAATACCTGCCCAACCATAACCCGGTCATAAAAAGCAGCAGGTAGATGCTCGACATGGGCAAACAGATCCCGGCGCAAGTCGCTCAGACCCAATAGTGCTGCACGGGACAACTGGGTGCGGAAGGCGTACCCAAAGCCAGACCACAGCACCACCCAGAGTAAGCCGACTACGCAGGCTGCGATTATTTGCTTGGTGCCCAGCGCGATCGCCAACCAATGGATTAACGCCGTTTGTCCATAGTCTGGCAAATCTGTCCGGTAATTGTGCATCAGGATACCGTCCACTACCACTCGACTAACCACGATTGGTACTAAGACGGCGGCGGTTGCCGAGAGCATAGCAAACAGCAGCGCTAACGCAATGCGCCAGCTATACGGGGCCATCCAGTGTCGTAACCGCCAAACATTTCTGGCAAAGGAGTTACGCATACCAATTGATGCTTCAAAGGGGCCGAGCCGACCAAGAGTGTTAGAGGTGTTTGATGATGTCATATTTCGATCGCCCCATGACGAATGGCATTAACAAATTAGATAAGTTTTCTGCATCGATTTGATGACTTCTTCACAGGTTCCTTCTGGTTGTGGAAAGGTAGTTTTTTCGTCAGATGTGTAGTCATTGCTTTCTTGATGCATTTGCTACTGAAGCAAGCTGTATATTTCTGGTTTTGTAGGTGAAAGCTTAAGCTGATATACTACGTCCTCTATTTTCTACTGCTTGTTTTAGCCACTGAAAGCATTTCTAAAGGAAAGTACTGTTAATCGGTCGAAAATAACGTATTTTGAATGAAGCTTATAGTCTCATGAACGAGAGTAAAAAGCAAGCATACAACTATTACTATGGCGGGCATGGAAATCCGAGCTTTTGAACTTACTGATGAGTCTGCCGTCATCGCCCTATGGATGCGGTGTGGTTTAACTCAACCCTGGAATGATCCCAAAAAGGACATTGAGCGAAAGCTTTGTGTACAACCCCATCTTTTTCTTGTAAGTATAATTGGGTAGGAGATTGTAGCAACAGTTATGGCAGGATATGAGGGGCATAGAGGTTGGATAAATTACCTTGCAGTTGCCCCGCAATATCAGCGTCAAGGAATTGGAAAGTTGATGATGCTAGAAGCCGAACAACTCCTTGTGGAAGTAGGTTGCCCCAAAATTAATTTGCAAGTGCGGACTACAAATAGCGAAGTTATTAAGTTTTACCAACATTTGGGATATGTTCAGGACTTACGCACTGTACAAAATGACTATCATGTGTATCAACGAAAATCCGTTGTTTCAGACCATTCGCTACTAGCTTTAGATCACTAGCGTAGGCGCAGCCCGCCGCAGGCATCGCTGGCTAATGGTGAAAAAATCAAACTTAAATGTCTGAAAACCCATATTCATATTTAATTGCTTCTGTCAATGCGTAAGTCCTAATGTTGTTGACGATGTTATCAGCTTGGGCAAGCGGCTTGAGTCTGATGAGTCAATATCTGATGTGATGCTGTCAGATTGAACTTTAAGTAAAGAATTACGGGTTAGGGGAAAGTAAGATTGTGGCCTTTGGGGATCAAATTAAGGAATTTATTTTTGTCTTCCTCGTGAGACTGGTTCATTACTTCACCTCCCTACTAATAAGTTTTCATCAATAATGTCAACCCAGTTTAAACGATCTCCTCAATCAAATGGTTGTTGGGAAATATAGTTAGCGATCGCTGAAATCATGAGCCTTTTTTTAGTATGACTCATAGTCCAGAATCCTCAAATGTAGAGTGGAAAAATTTCAGCAATTTAGCTTAAAGGTTTCTGAGCTTGAATTTTGTCAAAAATAGCACCTTCACTAAAAAATTTCTGCCCAATACTGTTCCAGCCTCCTAAATCCTCAGCTTTCAACAGAGTTTTAATTTGAGGAAAATTGCTAGTCAGTTCTTTTGCGATCGCAGTATCAACAGGACGAAACCCTATTTTGGCAAATTCTCTTTGTACCTCTGGAGTGTAAAGATATCGGACAAATGCTTCTGCAACTTTTCGAGTAGCGTGTTGTTCAACATTTTTATCTACTATAGGACTCCTATTTGATTTTTGAAAAAACTCCGTACATCTGGAGAGTAGTGAAATCAAAGGTCGTGTGTCGGATAAACCACTAAAACATCCACTTTAAATGGGAAAATGTTGGAATCAAAGCACAAAAACGTCGAACCCATGTTTTAGCCTGCAACCAAATATCCTCAATGGGATTTTGTACTGGGCAATTGGGAGCTTTAGCGTTCGCAATGTATTTTCCATTGTTCAGATGACAACCCGATATTTACCTCGTCCAAAAAACCTCGAACTTCTTTAGAACGGTGGTAACTAGCGCCATCCCAAAAAATTAGTAATTGCTGATCGGGAGAGTCAGCTAGCAGATATTGTAGGTAATCAATAGTATTTTTGGAATTTCCCGCATCATAAGCTTTGAGAACTAATTTTCCTTGCAGATAGTCAATTGCCCCGTAGTATGTCTGCTTATCTCGTTCGTTAACAACTGGGACTGCTATTTCTTGGTCACTTTTTCCCCATACGTAACCACTTAAATCTCCCCACATTAAATGGCATTCATCAATTAGCAGTACTCTCAACTTTCCTGTTTCGATTTCCACGCTTGTGATGTGCCAGTAATGTCTCAATCTCTTTTTTTTT
>NZ_WBKM01000024.1 GCF_015714725.1 Nostoc sp. WHI | reverse complement strand
CCTGGAAGATACTATCAAGGATTTAAAAATATTGCTACTTCTACAAGTAGCACGGCAGGTTTTATAATTAATTTCATTAGTTACTATTTATTTAGTATTCATCACAAAGTGACGCTAACTCGTTTGGCTGTTTCTGTTGTGACAAGTATCGCAGATACGGATTTAAGATTAGGAGTTTATTCTAATCAAGATGGAATACCAAAAGATTTATTAATAGATTCGGGAAATATTGCAACAGAAACATCAGGAATAAAAGAAGCAATTATTTTATTGCCTTCGACTCCGGGGGATTACTGGCTAGGAGGCGTAACCTTTAAAGCACCCAGCCTTCATACTTGCGTTAGTAATTTGGCAACAAATTATGATTTAGGACAATCAACACCTACTATCTCAACTGCAAACTCTGGATTAAGAAATACGCTAGCTGTTGCGCCTAACACAATGCCGATTAGCGCTCCTGTTGATAATCTTTATTTTATAAATGGTAACAATCGTCCTTTGTTTTGGTTTAAGGTAGCATGAAAATTCAAACTTTTTTGAATGGACAGTTGGTTGAAGAATCCGAGGTTGAAAGTTATATCCCTCCTAATATTTCTGGTTTCAATACCCAGATGCTTTTTAGTGAGAGTTACATGAAATTAATATCTAATGTTCAAAACAATGATGCAAAAACTAGATTGGAATTGTTATCGGTTCGATTAGAGTTAAAGCCACAAATTACACTTGGAGATTTAGAAATATACAAATTAATTTGGGATAACTTGATTGCATCTATTCCTCAAGGAATTCTTGTAGAGGCAGATGGAGGGAATTTTAACCAGGTTGCTGAATCTAATAATATGCCTTTCAGGTTTGAAGAGGATTTTAAATTAAAAATATTGCCAGTATTTGAGTAGCTTTTGAGTAGCGCGATCGCCTGCCAAACACTCTCAAAATCTGAGGTAGATACTCTAGAATGAGTAGCAAATGAGTAGCATTGTAGCCCAAAAGCAGGAAAACCTTGATACTTAACGGTTTTTTGTTTTGTATTGGTAAATAAAGGGTAGATTGGCAACAAATAAATGCAGCCCAACATTTATACTAATCTTTGTGAAGTTTCACTATTGCTTAACTTAACCTGCAATTGATAACTAAATGTACATCTCAATTCGCCAAGCAACCATACAAGATACGGTGATAGTCTCGGATGTATTGTTAGAGGCAGCTTTGTGGCTCCAAGAGCGTGGTATACCTCTGTGGGGTGATAGCGAGGTATCGCTAGAAAGTATATCGGAAGATGTTGCTAACGGCTTGTTTTTTATTGCTGAATGGGCGGGTGAACCAGCAGGTACAATCAAATTTCAGCTAGAAGATTTACTTTTCTGGCCTGACATTTCTCAAGAAGAGTCAGCATTTGTACATCGCCTTGCGGTTCGACGGCGTTATTCTGGTGGTAAAGTCTCTTCAGCACTGCTTACTTGGGCTGTTGAATATGCACAAACACTTGGTAAACTTTACTTACGTCTAGATTGTGAGGCTTCGCGATCGCCCTTGAAAGCAATATATGAAAACTTTGGTTTCCGTCATCACAGCGACAGACAAGTTGGCGCTTATTTTCTCTCTCGCTACGAATATAAAATACCTCCACAAATAACTTAAATTAACATGTCTTTTATCGATGAAATTAATCCTGTCAACGCCTTGATTGTAGGAGCAAGCCAAGGTATTGGTTTGGGTTTTGTAAAAAAATTGCTACAAGATGACAGAATAGCCAAAGTTTATGCAACTTTTCGTCAACCGGAATCAGCCTCCGATTTAATAGCTCTTGGAAGCGAACATTCTGAGCGATTAATTTGTCTGGCGATGGATATTACTAACGAGTTGCAGATTGTTGAAGCTGTTCAAAAAATACATGCCCAAGTTGACAAACTGCATTTGGTAGTCAACTGTGTAGGACTGCTGCATGAGGATACGTTGCAACCTGAAAAAAGCTTAAAACAAGTTAATTCCGAAAATTTACTCCGCTATTTTCAGATAAATAGTATTGGTGCTATCTTGTTGGCTAAACATCTATTGCCTTTATTTCGTCATGGAAAACGCAGCGTCTTCGCTAGTATTTCTGCTAAAGTGGGTAGTATTGGCGATAACCAACTTGGTGGATGGTATGGCTATCGCGCTTCTAAAGCAGCACTCAATATGTTGATGCGAACTGCGGCAATTGAGTATAAAAGAAGTTGTCCGAAAGCATTAATAGTTACATTACATCCTGGTACAACTGATACGCGGCTTTCCCGTCCTTTCCAGAAAAATGTACCTGCGGAACAATTATTTTCAGTTGAACGTACCGTTACTCAATTATGGGCTGTAATCGAACAGCTTCAAGAAGGTGATAGTGGACAGTTTTTATCGTGGAATGGAAGCAGATTACCTTGGTAACTGCGTTACGCTGGTGCTAAATGAACTTACGTTACTTGTACTTAAGCCTATGAAATTTTTTGTTCCAGCAGCTAAGGATGACATTAAAGCGGAGGAGGTGTATAGTGCGATCGCTCAGTCTGTTAAAGCACCAATAACCAAAAAGCGTGTTTGGAAGTTACAGTGGCGTGAAAATGAAACGAATATAGAGTGCGAGGTAGGTAAACCTTTACCATCTTCTTACAAAACAAGAAAAGAGCTAGTTCTCGCAATCTTTGACTGTGAAAACCTTTATAAGATTTGTACTCTTAGCCGTGGAGGAGTAGGGGGAGAACCTATTTTGGTTGGAAAGAATTTTCAACCCTCAGCAATATATTTTTTAGATAATGTAAATAACTAACTCTGTATATGCTAATACGGTTAAATTGAGGGTTATTGGTGTTTGAAGACGCGATAAATCGCGTCTCTACATAAAGCTATGGGCTGATGTGAATTGTGCTGTAATCACCCACTGCTCTTTTAAGAGTGTTTGTTTTACAGCATTATGAAATAAATCTTTGGCAGCCATTTTTCCTCACATTGAAGCGATCGCAATCACCAGAGATTTAATTCTCACTTGCTAATTTCTATCACAACTCTCAAATTGCAGCGCTAGTATTGCGCTCATAAGCCATTTTTAAGCACTCTGTGGCTAACTCAGACATACATATTGATATTGGGAAATATCAACTGCTGCGACTGAAAAATACAGCAGCCAACATAATTAAACCTAAAAGTGCCAAAGGAACCCAGAAATTAGGAAGATCCGATAAATTCATATTTAATTACGAATTACGAATTACGTTAGCGTAGCGGTAGCGAGTCCGCGTACTCCTACGGAGAAGCAAGCTACGCTTTTAGCGTCTCGTAGAGAGCGTCATTACGAATTATTTTAAGCCGATGCCTCCTTTGGCAAATTCTTCAACAGTTTTCTGTGAGAATTCATGGGTAGCGATCGCCTGCAACATCGCCAATGGTAAAGTCAAATGATCCGCCCCGGCTTGCAACGACGCAGCTGCTTCTTCAGGAGATTTAATACTAGCTGCCAAAATTTCAGTATCGCTACCTTTGAGTACACTGGCCATATCCCGTACCAAAGCAATACCATCACCTAACAATCGAGTAGCGCGATTTACATAAGCTATAGCAATTTTAGCTCCAGCTTCTCGTGCTACTGCTGCCTGTGCAGCACTATAAATCGCTGTCACCGCACAAGTAATCTCTGGTGATAAACTCGCCACCACTTCAAACCCTAGCGGTGTTGCAGGAACTTTTAGAATTGTTTGCGAACCAATAATCTCAAAAGCTTTTCTACCTTCAGCCAACATTCCAGCTTTATCAGATGCGATGAGTTGATAATACAAGGGGCCAGAAGTCAAGGCAAGCAATTTTTTGAGTGTAGTTTCAGGTGGCGTATCGCTTTGAGCCAACAGCGTGGGATTAGTTGTAATGCCCTTCACCCATTTCCAAAGCTTAACAACTTCAGCTTCAGATGCGATCGCTGAGTCCAGATAAATTGCCATAATTTGTCTCCTTAATGGTGTTGCTATAACTCTGCATTCATATCTCGTGCGCTGTGAAGCACACGAAGCACTACAACGGTTTCGTCTTGAATGGTAAAAAGAATGCGGTATACTGCCTTTCCCTCTCCATAAAGGAGTTGCCGTATTTCTTCTTCAAAGGCATCATCAATAGCAGCCAAGGCACATCTAGCCGGGAAGGTATCAAGGGATGCAACAGCGTCATTGATTTCATTTACCCACACTTTTGCCTTCTCTGGTGAGTCGTTCTGACGAATCCACTTTGCTGTTGCTTTGATATCAGCTTTTGCTACTGGAAGAATAATGACTCGGTACTTCATTCCTCATCCAGCGATTTCATTATCTCCTGAAATACTTCATAAGCAGGGTCTCCTTTTCCTGCTTTCATCTCTTCGAGTGCCATCTTAACCGCCTCAATGCTCTCAACCCTTTCAACAACCTCTAAGAGTTTCTGATACGACTCGACATCCTGTACAACAAGTTCAGCTTTACCGTTAACGGTCAGGACTATCGGCTGTCCAGTCTCCCGTAGCTGCTCTATAAATTCTGTGGTGTTCCGCTTAAAGTTTGAGAGGGAATTAATCTCTTTACTGGTATTCAACATGAAACCTCCTATGCACAATTTCAGATGCGATCGCACAGTCCAGATAAATTGCCATAATTTGTCCCCAATCAATTCTTAGATATTAATGTACAATAGCCCCACACAATTTGGGACAAGTTACAGCAGTTAAATACTACTCACAGGCACAAGTTGCTCTATACCTATTTAATTACGAATTATTTAGTTACGCATCGCCACACGTAGATATTTTGACCCAGCTTTCAAGGGATAATTCTTGTTATACAGCAGCCTACACGGAGAATTTAATATGACATCTCCAGAAACGGTTACATGGCTACAAGAACGGACAACTTTAGGAATTCTCTCACCTGAAGTATTGAATGCGATCGCCCAAGTTATTGAAGAACAAGTTGTACCAGAGAAAAGTAACTTAGTTAACGAGGGTACTCCTCCAGAAGCACTTTACGTTCTCGTTGAAGGTAAACTCGAAAGCAATAGCAGCAATCAAACCAACCCAGCCTTAGTTTATGGGTTACTTCCCGGCTCAGTAATTAATCTCAGAGAATTACTCTTAGATGAGTCAGTTCTGTTAACAATTGCTACCGTAACAGAGTGTCATTTATGGGTTGTACCTGCTGAGAAATTCCGTTTGTTAGTCACCCAATACCCCGAAATTGCTCAGGCTTTTTCCCGCCAATTGGTTCAAGAATTAGCTCAGGTTACATCTGCCCTTAGTTATGAACAAGAACGTTCTGTAGCTTTACGACCATATTTAGTTACCAAAGCGCAACGGGGAATTGTCGGTACAAGTCGCTATGCTGTGCGTCTGCGGGAGCAAATTAGAGAAGCTGCTGCTGATCGCAAATCAGTGGATATTTTCGGGGAACCAGGTTTAGAAAAAGATAATATAGCAGCCCTGATCCATTTTGGTTCTCCCAAACGGCGAGAACCAATTATTAAAGTAAATTGTGGTATTCTCCAAACTAGCGGTGCAGATTTATTCGGTCGCGTTGGTGGCAAACCAGGACTGTTGGAATGGCTGGGGGAAGGCACTCTAGTTTTCAACAACATTCAAGAATTGCCAGCAGAGTTATTACCTGCCGTGACGCAGTTGCTCAAAACTGGCACATATACCCCCGTCAGTCGTTCTGGAGAGCCAACTGGCCAAGCTCGTTCCAGCAAAGCACGCATTCTCATTGTTTCAGAAAAAACTCAGCCGACAATTGAACGCTGTATTGGTCACATCATTAAAGTACCGCCGCTACGAGTTCGGAAAACTGATATTCAGACACAGGTGGAATATTATACTAGTCTCTACACTCGATCTAGAGGCATTTCTAAACCGCACATCACTCCAGAAGCTTTGCGCCGCCTACAGTCTTATGATTTCCCTGGCAACCTCAAAGAATTGAAAAATCTGGTAGAAAGAGCGATCGTCCAAGCCGAGGGTGCCAATGAATTAACAGAAGAAATTTTCTGGCCAGCCGAAGCCAAGAAAAAACGATTTCGGGTGAATCTGTTAAATGTCTATCCTGGTTTACGGCGGTTTCTGCGTAGTTCCTGGTGGCCCGATCGCCTTAACTATGGCTTTACTGCAACGGCTTTTGCGATTATTGTGGCAGTGTTATTTATTGGGCCACAAACCCGCGATCGCAATTTCGTATTAAATCTATTTTGGGCTTGGTGGTGGCCTTTCTTTCTATTTCTCTTTCCCTTTTTAGGTCGTGTCTGGTGTTCTGTTTGTCCCTTCATGATTTACGGGGAAATTACCCAAAAATTATCTCTTTGGCTGTGGCCTCGAAAACTCAAGCGCTGGCCGAGAGAACAAGCTGAGAAATGGGGCGGATGGTTCATGTTTGGTTTGTTCTCCCTAATTTTCATCTGGGAAGAACTCTGGCATTTAGAAAATACTGCCTACCTTAGCGCTTGTTTACTGCTATTAATTACCGCAGGAGCGATGATTTTCTCTGCTCTTTTTGAGCGGCGGTTTTGGTGTCGGTATCTCTGTCCCATCGGCGGGATGAATGGTTTATTTGCCAAACTCTCAATGACGGAACTCCGGGCACAGCAAGGTATTTGTTCTGCCACTTGTACTACTTATCAGTGCTATAAAGGGGGGCCACAAAAAGGTGAAGGGCAGGAAACTAATGGATGTCCTTTATATTCCCATCCAGCGCAGTTACAAGATAACAGAGATTGCGTACTTTGCATGACTTGCCTCAAAGCCTGTCCCCATCGTTCCGTCGAATTCAACTTGCGTCCCCCTGGTATTGAACTGTGGACAACTCATGTACCCCGCAGCTATGAAGTGGCATTATTATTTTTGCTGTTGGGTGGTGTATATCTGCATCGCTTACCAGAGTTGCTATCTTGGTTGGGGTTACAACTCGATTTGACTCTTTTTTGGCAGCATTTGGGATTATCGCTGCTGGTGTTAATTATCCCAGGGATTTTTACCTTTGCGGCTTATGGCTTGATTCAACTGTTCAACTTTAACCGTAAGCCTAAATCATTTGTAGAACTTGCCTATGGCTACCTACCATTAGTGTTGGGGGGAAACTTGGCTCACTATTTGCGTTTGGGCTTGGGTGAAGGCGGGCGGATTTTACCCGTGACCTTTGCTACTTTTGGTTTGAGTGGTGAACAATTGCCGATATTAGTCGCTCATCCGGCTGTGATTGCTTTTTTGCAAGGTGCAACTCTAATTTTCTCAGTGTTGTTAACAATATTATTAACGCAAAAGATTGCAAGGCAACCAGTGCGTACACCGAAGGGGTTAGCGGAGCTATCGCTTCTTTGGCAACATTTAGCAACGATTGGGTTGGGAGTTAGTATGTGGGCGATTATCGTATTTTGAGCTGATATATTTAGGACTGACGCAAAGGTAACGTATTTTCGTCAGATGTGGGATTTTATATTCATCCAACCCTAATCAATACAGTTCATTAACGTGTTTATTGAGCGGAGATCCCCCCAACCTCCCTTAAAAAGGGGGGCTAATTAATATCTCTTTTACCCCCTTTTTAAGGGGGTCGCCACAGGCGGGGGGATCTTAGCCGAACGGTATTGCAACCCTAATAGATGACAGGCTTTGTTTTGCTAATGGAAATTTTGGTTTTATATATGGGCAATCTAGAGTTAAGAAACTTAGTAGAGAGTAATTCTTATGCCTACGACCCGAATTAGTGCAACACTAACACCAACAGAGAAAGATGTTGTGTTGCAAGCAATTAGCACGATTAAAGAAAAGCTATCATTTTTGATTGATTTGAGTTCCGACGATCGCAAGACTTTACCCAAGATGGGAGATAAGAGTCGGGCGTTTGTCAGCAAAGCATTAGAGGTGGCGACGCAGAACCCAGAGTTTTTACCGCGATCGTTTGACTTGGAAGAGATGCGGAAGGATGTGCAATTATTTGAAGCGTTGTATCCGGTGTTGCTATCACTGACTCAGTTACAAGAGTTGGTGGATGATACAACTCTGGCGGTGGGTAGTGAGGCTTATGCAGCCGCGTTACAGGTATATAACTACGCTAAAGCTAGTGGACAGGGGGCGGGTTTAGATGCAATGGTTGTGGAAATGGGGGAACGGTTTGCTCGTAAAACTGCAAAGGCCAAATCTGAAAAGGCAGCGTTGTAGAAAATAGCTCGGCGTTCCGAGTTCAAAGGCTCAACGTTCGAGCTAAAAGCTCGGCGTTCCGAGTTTAAAGGCTCAACGTTCGAGTTAAAAGCTCGGCGTTCCGAGTTCAGAGGCTCAACGTCCGAGTTAAAAGCTCGGACTTCCGAGTTCAGAGGCTCAACGTTCGAGTAAAAAGGTCGGAGTTCCGAGTTCAGAGGCTCAACGTTCGAGTAAAAAGCTCGGCCTTCCGAGTTCAGACAATACGGTTCGGTTAAGGTGCATAGTCCCTAAAGATCCCCCTTAATCCCCCTTAAAAAGGGGGAAATAGAGCAAGCAATTCTTAGCCCCCCTTTTTAAGGGGGGTTGGGGGGATCAAGTCTTATCCGAACTTTATTGCGAGTTCAGAAGGTCAACGTTTGAGTAAAAGGTCGAAGTTTGAGGTTCAGCAGTCTGAAATTTGAGCTAAAGTCGTAATATTTCAGGAGTCGAAGCTAAGAAATTTAGTAGAAGCTTCATATTTAAAGGTTTATTTACAGGAGATTGTGTATAAATACTGTGAAAGGGGCATCCTGAGAATTAGCCTCTAATTATAGAGCTTCCAGTATGGCAAGCAAAGAGATACACTAATGAATCCCTTAGAAACCTACCTCCAAGAACTGCGTGATATTCGGTCTACAGGTGCTGCGGTTAAAGAAACTTCCTATTACGGTGCGCTGGAGCGGTTGTTTAATAGTTTAGGGAAAGACTTGAAACCGAAGATTCGCTGTGTCATGCAGTTGAAAAATCGGGGTGCAGGAATGCCAGATGGTGGGTTGTTCACTGCTCGACAGTTTCAGCGTCAGTCAGAGAATGAACCCGTGAATCCAGAGAATCCTGAGCGAGGGGTGATTGAGATTAAAGGCACAGGAGATGATACCTGGGTAATTGCAGACAGCAAGCAGGTTTCTAAATATTGGGAACGGTATGGTCAGGTCTTGGTAACAAACTATCGAGATTTTTTGCTCGTTGGTCGGGATGCAAAAGGTCAGCCACTCAAGTTGGAAACTTATCGTCTTGCGGAGAATGAAACGGATTTTTGGGCGAAGGCGGCGAATCCAAGAAAAGTTGCAGAAGAACAAGGGGAACAGTTCGCTGAGTATTTAAAGCGGGTAATGCTTCATGCTGCAACAATTACCTCACCACAGGATGTAGCTTGGTTTTTAGCTTCTTACGCTAGGGATGCAAAAGCACGAATTGAAAAAACGGATTTGCCTACTCTAGCTAATGTTCGCAAAGCCTTAGAGGAAGCACTGGGTATCGGTTTTAATGAGGAGAAAGGAGAACGTTTCTTTAAATCCACGCTAATTCAAACACTGTTCTATGGCATTTTTTCAGCTTGGGTGTTGTGGCACAAGCAAGGCGAACAGGGTAAGTTTGATTGGCGCACGGCAGTTTGGTATTTGCGAGTGCCAATGATTCAGGCGCTGTTTAGCAAGATGGCTACTCCCCAAAACTTGGGGCGACTGGATTTAGTCGAGGTGTTGGATTGGACAGGAAACGCTCTGAATCGGGTAGACCGCGAATCGTTTTTCTCAAAATTTGATGAGGGGCAAGCAGTTCAGTATTTCTATGAGCCGTTCCTGCAAGCATTCGATCCAGAATTGCGAAAGGAGTTGGGGGTTTGGTATACGCCACCAGAGATTGTGGAATATATGGTTGCTCGTGTAGATACAGTGTTGCGGGAAGAATTAGGAATTGAGGATGGATTAGCAAATGAGAACGTATACATTCTCGATCCCTGTTGTGGGACGGGAGCATATTTGGTAGAGGTGATCAAACGGATTCATACCACATTGCAAGAAAAAGGGATGGATTCGCTGATTGGTTTTGATTTGAAGAAAGCCGCTATTAACCGAGTGTTTGGTTTTGAACTTCTCACGGCTCCATTTGTGGTGGCGCACTTGCAGTTAGGATTGTTATTGCAAAATTTGGGTGTGCCGTTAGTAGATGAGAAAGAACGGGTTGGAGTCTATCTCACAAATGCGTTGACAGGTTGGGAATCGCCCCAAGAGTTGAAGCAAATGCTATTGTTTCCCGAATTGGAAGAAGAACGGGATGCAGCAGAGAAAGTGAAGCGCGAAAAACCAATTTTGGTGATTCTGGGAAATCCTCCCTACAACGGTTTCGCTGGTGTAGCGATTGGTGAGGAAAGAGATTTATCAAATGCTTATCGTAAAACTGTGAAAGCTCCAGCACCAAAAGGACAAGGACTTAATGAACTTTATGTTCGTTTTTTCAGAATGGCTGAGAGACGAATTGTTGAGCAGACAGGGAAAGGGGTAATTTGCTTCATTTCTAACTACTCTTGGCTTGATGACTTGTCTTATCCTGGAATGCGTGAACGCTACCTGAATGTATTCGATCAGATTTGGATTGACTGCTTAAACGGTGATAAATATGCAACAGGGAAGTTAACACCTGAAGGTAAACCAGATCCCAGTGTCTTTTCAACTGAGTGGAATAAAGAAGGAATTCAAGTCGGAACAGCTATAGCTTTATTAGTTCGCAAAGAAGAGCATACAGAAACACAGAAGATTCTTTTCCAAAATATGTGGGGTATATCAAAGAGACTACAATTATTAGAAACATTATCCAATCAAAAACAGAGCTTATATCAGACAATAAAGCCTTCTTTAGGACTTAGTTTACCCTTCAAGCCAAGAAAATTTAATGATGAATATCCTGAATATCCGTTATTAACAGAGATTTTTTCGACATTCTTTCCTGGTGTTATGACTGCCCGTGATGATTTAGTAGTTGATCTTGATAAAGAAACTCTAATTGCAAGGATGAAGCGATATTTTGATCCTTCAGTCAGTAACAAACACATTTTAAATGAAGTCCCTAAAGCAATGCAAAAAACGGGACGATTTGATCCTGATGCTGTACGCTCGTATCTTGTAAATAGAGGTTTTTTGCCCGATAAAATTATTCGTTATTGTTATCGCCCATTTGATATACGCTGGATTTATTGGGAACCTGAAACAAAACTTCTAGATGAAAAAAGAACAACTTATTTTTCACAAACATTTGATACTAATTTGTGGATTTTATCCCAGCAAAAACCTAGACGTGAATGGTCGAAACCGCAAATAATCTGTAGTCTCGGATGTACAGATTTGATGGATCGAGGTGCAAGCTGCATACCATTATTTCTCAAACCTGATCCAAAAAAACTTGATTTATTTTTTAATGATGAACGCAGATTAGAGACTGGTGTTAATTTAAACATCTCTGATGCTGCACTTGAGTATTTGAGAAGCATTGGTTCTGTTGCGGATGCAGAGCATCTTTTTTATCACGTTTTCTCAATTCTCCATGCACCGAACTATCAAATTGAAAATGATGGGGCATTGCGACAAGACTGGGCGCGTGTTCCACTACCTGAGAATCGAGAAACCCTAATTGCTTCAGCAGAACTAGGTCGTCGAGTAGCTGCTTTGCTAGATCCCGAAAGTTCAGTTACAGGTGTCACTTCGGGAAACATTCGTTCTGAATTAAAAGCAATAGCGGTAATTTCTCGTGTTAGTGAAGGCAACTGGAACCCAGAAAAGGACTTTGCTCTCACGGCAGGTTGGGGTCATGCGGGTCAAAATAATGTCACCATGCCTGGAAGAGGCAGACTCACAGAACGCCAATATACCCCTGAAGAAAAAAACGCAATGGGTGAAGCCATTCACCAGCTTGATAAAGATACCTGTGACATTTACCTAAATGACATTGCCTACTGGAAAAACATTCCTGCCAGAGTTTGGGACTATACAATCGGCGGGTATCAGGTTATCAAGAAATGGCTCAGTTACCGTGAAAAACCTTTATTGGGTCGTCCGCTAAAAGTTGAAGAAGTCCGTGAGGTGACAAACATTGCACGACGGATTGCTGCAATTTTAATGCTAGAACCTGATTTAGATACTAATTATGAAAAAGTAAAGCAATCAACTTATACTTGGCCAAAGTAATAAAGTTAAGTAAGTGCAAATACAACCTATTATATTACCCCCCTTTTTAAGGGGGGCAGGGGGGATCAAAACTATAAACTATGACCAAAAACCTCAATAATAGCGATTTCCATCTACCCTACAATCCAAAGCTTGGGGAAAGAGCAAAAGAACTTCGCAAAAACATGACCCCAGCAGAAAAGAAGCTTTGGTATAGATATCTGATAACCTTTGAATTTCGCGTTTTAAGACAACGGACAATTAATCATTTCATCGTTGATTTCTACTGTCCCATTTTAAAAGTAGTGATAGAAATTGATGGGGATAGTCATTTTACAGATCAAGCTCAAGATTATGATATGGAGAGAACTCATATTCTGGAGGGCTATGGTTTAAAGGTTATCAGGTTTACCAATAGCCAAGTTTTGAATCAGTTTGATAGTGTGTGTGAGCAGATACAGGGTTTGATCCCCCCTAACCCCCCTTAAAAAGGGGGGGAAATTAAATCAGAACTCGAACATTTGGCTTCAGAGGTTAAAGAGTTGAGTTACAAGAGATATAGATTACTGGCACAAGGGTTAGATAATGAGTGAAACTCAGACCCAGTTACCGACAGATACATGGATTTATGCTTCTTGGCAGGATTATGAGCAAGCGATCGCTAACTTGCTCAAAGAGAAGGCAAAAAGTTACTACTACAAGGGACACATGAGGCTGGAGATGCCACCAGTTAGTTTTGATCATGGTCAAGACCATGTTGTAATTATTTTTGCAGTGACTCTATTTGCAACACTTAAAGGCATTCAAGCAAGAGGTTTAGACACCACTACCTTTCGTAAAACTGGTGTTCAGGATTGTCAGCCCGATGTGGCGTATTACCTCAGAGAACGCGCCCAAGTCATCCCAGCAGGTACAGGAATTGTCAAACTTGATCGGTATCCTGCACCAGATTTGGTGATTGAGATTGCGAAAACATCTCTGCTGGATGACTTGGGTACAAAGCGATCGCTCTATGAAGAGTTAGGCGTTGCTGAATATTGGGTAGTGGATGTCCAAAATGCCCAAATTATTGCTTATGCGATCGCAGATCAAGGCAGTAGACGTATACGTGAATCACAGGTATTGCCTGGATTAGCGATGTCTATTTTAGAAGAAGCTTTACGCCGTAGTCGTGAAATGAGTCAATCTGAAGTTGGAACTTGGTTATTAAGCCAGTTTCAGCAAAAGGAGGATTGAGCATTGCCAAGTTTTACACTCAGAACTCGACAGTTACATTTCAAAACCCAAAACTTCGACCTCAGAACTCCAACGTTCGAGCAAAAAGGTTGAACTTCCGAGTTAAAAGCTCGGCCTTCCGAGTTCAAAGGCTCAACATCCGAGTAAAAAGCTCGGACTTCCGAGTTCAAAGGCTCAACATCCGAGTAAAAAGCTCGGACTTCCGAGTTCAGAGGCTCAACATCCGAGTAAAAAGCTCGGTGTTCCGAGTTCAAAGGCTCAACCTTCGAGTAAAAAGCTCGGTGTTCCGAGTTCAAAGGCTCAACGAACATATTAGGTTAGGAGTTAGTATGTGGGCGATTATCGGATTTTGAGCTTCACATATTCCACCAGGCGATCTATAATCGCCTGGGCTAGATGAAAAATGTGAGTTAAGAACATTCTTGCCTACGAACGTGATAGAAAATACTCATATGATTTTTCACTCATAGTATAAGGATTACAGATAATGCACGTTCTAAAAAGAGCCATCAAACCACAAACCTATATATCGTTCCTCCACATTTATCAAACTACTTGGGGGACTGCTGGTGATATTTGTTTAATCCGTGAATCTGTAGCTAATGAAAGTACAGCAAAGTTTGTTGGTCACAAAATCCAGCTAGCACTGCCAAAAGGGTTGGAGCGCGATCGCATCGCCAACTGTCCGATAATCAAAGTCGCAGGTAATGTCGGCGACGGACATCCTAAAGAGCATCCGTTGGAATGGGAGGCTTATGAAGGTGTAGATGTAGAAATAGCTCTAGCGGCTCTCAAACCTTGGAGCTTCAAGTTAATTGAACTCTAATGTGGCAATTCTAAAGAAATTACGAATTACCAATGCATCTGCGCCAAATGAAAAAGCGATATCTCCGATGGGCTACGCCTACGCCCTTTTTCCCTTTATCCTAATTATGCATTGGGAAATCTGGAAGAGGCAGCCAACCCCTACGTCAAAGACATCCTCGACTTCCTCAAGGATAAAACTGTTGACTCAAGTGCTAGTTCCGTTATTTGTTCCGTTGCAGCAGAGGCGTTGGGGAAGATAGAACAACTCGACCTGAATAATGTAGATTTATACTGCTATTTCCATTATTTCCCGCCCGTCTTACATTGATCGGCAATACCTTCGGCAGTAAACTACGCGTTTCTAGCCAAGAATTGCGCTATCCTTGTTTTCCACACTACCGGGAAATTGTGTCTGTTTTACGATTGGGTTGGAAAATCTTCCTATTCCCTTCTCCTCAAGGTATTAATTTCTTTTGCTATCTCAAAACAAACAGCTATACAGTATTACTGCTAATTTTTTTGTACTCTAGGTTACAAAAACACATAAATAAGTTCTCAAAATCAAAGATTGCACTTCTCCAGCAGCAAGCTAGATGCCACTGCTATCCTCATCAACTGCTGTGCGATCATGCCAGGGTGCGATCGCGTTGTACCATTACTACACATCAAATGAGAGTTACACAATTGACGTTTATTCGGTAGTTAGTAATCACGTCTCTGTCATTTTTTAGTTCTAATAGCTACACTGCATATAACCGCTATTTAAGTATAAATATGCATAAAACACTTGTGTATATAAGCAGACTACAGAAAATATCAGTGTCATTGTGTAATTTGTGAAAATTACACAGAAACTCACACTTTCAGTACAAAAAATAACAGTATATTACCTGGTTGCAATCTAACATTAGCGTTAATAAGATATAGCAAATTAGACATTATTTGGGTGCAATAAACATGCAAGAAGTACTAGCATTGATTGAGCAAAAAAAACAAGAATATGCTCAACTATCCTTGTTTAATTTTATGCAAAACAAAAATATAAATCCCAGACAAAGATTAGTCTGGGCACCATGTGCTGCTCATTTTATTATGAATTTTGCAGAACTGAATAAGTATTTTTTGCGAGTAGAACCAACTAGCGATCCAATTCAGGCACTAATTAACGCACATACTTATGAAGATGACCATCATTGGCTATGGTTTTTGGAAGATTTGAAGAGCCTAGAACTTGACAAATCATTGAAGTTTAGTGACGCATTAAAATTTCTTTGGAGTGAGGAAACTAAGAGTGCTCGCTGGTTAAACTATCAACTCTATCGATATGCTTCCCAAGCTACTCCTATTCAGAAAATAATAGTTATTCAAGTTACCGAAGCGACGGGTAACGTAATGTTTTCAAGAGCAGCAGAGATTGGCAAAGAAATTAAAGCAATTAGCAAAAAACCATGCCGATATTTTGCCTGTTTGCATCTGGATGTTGAAATTGGTCACATGACAGGTACACCTGGAATAGAAGAAATTTTACAACAGATTCAACTATCAGAAGTAGTTCAACAAGAACTTTTTGAATTGGTTGAGAACTTATTTACAGCTTTCACGCAATTTACAAATGACCTTTTGGTATATGCTGAAACCCATCAAATCGAGCAACGATTGAAAGTTGCATAAATTATTGACTTACATCCTTAAGTTTAGACTTAAAAAGGCATTTTAGCTATGTCACAGCATGTACAAAATGTTGTAATTCTTGGTGGTGGTTCAGCAGGTTGGATGACGGCAGCTTATTTGAGTAAAGCACTAGATATAAATATTAACATTACTCTGGCAGAATCATCTAACATCACAAAAGTTGGAGTTGGAGAAGCAACTTTTAGTACCATCAAAGTATTCTTTGATTTTCTTGGGCTACAGGAATATGAATGGATGCCAAAGTGTAATGCCACATATAAGATGGCAATTAAATTTGTCAACTGGAATGCGAAAGGGCAACACTTCTACCATCCTTTTCAGAGATATGAGGTGATTGACGGCTTTGATATCTCTGAATGGTGGCTGAAAATGAAGAAAGATCAAGAAGCATTTGATTATGCCTGCTTTCTAATTCCCTGGCTGTGTGATCATCAAAGTTCTCCTAAATATCTTGATGGTAAAGTCTTTGATAACAAAATTCAAAATCAATTTTTTCAGGAGCATATTGTCAAGAAAAACATCCTGGATAATTTAAAGATTCAATACCCCTATGCCTATCATTTTGATGCGAATCTACTCGCAAGATTCATGAAAGATTATGCAATGCAAAGGGGAGTGAAGCAAATTGTTGATGATGTGGTGAATACCAAGTTAACTGAGGACGGGAGCATAGATAGCCTCATAACCAAAGAGCATGGCATTCTCAGTAGCGACCTTTTCATTGACTGTACTGGTTTCAGTGGTATTTTGATCAACAAAGCGCTTGGTGAGCCATTCATTTCTTATTCAGAGTCGCGATTGTGCGATCGCGCAATCGCAATGCAGATACCAACTGATCCAAAAAAAGATGGCATCAACCCTTACACCACGGCAACTACACTTTCGTCTGGTTGGGTCTGGAATATACCTTTGTATGGCAGAAATGGTGCAGGGTATGTTTATTCCAGTGCATTCATTTCTCCTGAGGAAGCAGAACAGGAATTTCGCCAGCATTTGGGAGTTGCTGCTGATACTCGTCAGGTCTCTCATATCAAGATGCGGGTTGGACGTAATAGAAACTCATGGGTGAAAAACTGTGTAGCAATTGGCCTTTCCAGTGGATTTGTAGAACCACTAGAATCTACTGGCATTTTCTTTATTCAACATGGAATTGAAGAGTTAGTTAGCCACTTTCCCAGCAAATCTTTCAATGAAGAGCTAATTCACAGCTATAACAAAGTTATCGCTGACTGCATAGATGGTGTGCGAGAATTTTTGACACTTCATTACTATGCTAACGATCGCACCAACACAGAGTTCTGGAAAGCAACTAAGAACAATATCAAAGTCTCAGAACAACTACAGGAAAAATTAAGATTATGGAAATATAAACTGCCAAGCAATAAGAGTATCAACCCGAAATATCACGGCTTCGAGTCTTACTCTTATTCGGTAATGTTGATGGGGCTAAATTATATGCCTGAAAGCAGTCTTCCCATTCTAGAGCATATCGGAAATCACAATGCCCAGGCTGCATTTGTGGAAATTAAGGAAAGAGCCAATTACCTAAGTTCAACCTTGCCGTCTCAATATGAATACTTAACTTATGTGATCAATTCACAAGAAAAGTCGGAGTATCTGAGCGTGGTTAGCGATCGGCCACAGCAGATTCCTGCACCAATTTCATAATTTAGGAGAACCCAAGATGACGATCAAACAAGTATGCGTAATTGGAGCTGGAGTTAGCGGATTAGTCTCAGCAAAGACATTTCTTGAGGAAGGTTACGAAGTTACATTATTCGAGAAACGGCAGGGACTTGGTGGCGTGTGGGAAAGGTCGAGGGCTTACCCAGGACTGTCGATCCAAAATCCCAGAGACACTTATGCTTTCTCAGACTATCCTATGCCAGCCTCTTATCCAGAATGGCCTTCAGGAGAGCAAATATGCACTTACCTTGAATCCTATGCCCAACACTTTGGTGTAGCAGAAAAAATTCACTTCGGTGCGAAAGTAACTAAAGTGGAGCGCAGATCAGGAAATACTCCTGGATGGATGGTTAGTGTTAGCTTTCAAGAAGATGGTAAGGAGATAAGAAAACAAAATTACGAATTCGACTTTGTTATTGTGTGCAATGGCACTTATGATATTCCCTACATTCCTAACTTGCCGGGAATGGAAGAGTTCATTGCAGCCGGAGGTCAGGTAATACATACTAACAACTTTAATGACAGCTCTGCAATTGAGGGCAAGCGAGTGGTTGTTGTCGGTTTTGGCAAGTCAGCTACTGATCTTGCAAATCTCGCAGCTAGGAAGGCCAAGGAATGTACCCTTGTGTTTCGTCAAGCACTGTGGAAAGTTCCCAACTTCTTTCTCGGTCTGTTCAACATCAAGTATATTTTGCTCACTCGGTTTGCAGAAACTTGGATGCCCTATCATAAACTTCAAGGATGGGAAAAGTGGCTGCATAGTTTTGGGAAGCCACTAGTGTGGGCATTCTGGCGGCTAAATGAGACTATCCTGCGCTTACAGTTTCCGCTTGATGCTTGTGGGATGGTGCCCAAACAACCTATGAATAAATTGATCGGCTGTAGTATCGCCTTGGCGCCTAAAGGCTTTTTTGAGAATGTACGCACAGGCAAAATTCGTGCTGTCAAGACAAAGATCAACAAATTTTTTGCTACTGGCGTAGAATTAGAAAACGGCGAACAAGTACAGGCAGATATTGTTGTCTTTGGCACAGGATTTCTTCAGGATATCCCCTTTTTAGAAGAGAAGTACCACAGGCACGTATTTGATGAGCAAGGCACTATCCATCTTTACCGCCACCTCATTCACCCTCATGTTCCACAGATGGGTTTTGTTGGTTATAACTATACTTTCTGTGCCCAGTTATCAGCAGAAATTGGTGCTAGGTGGTTATTAGAGTCTGTCAAAGGAAGTATACCTTTACCATCCCAGCAAGAGATGCTAAAGGAGGTAACGGCAGAGTTAGAATGGAGGAAGAAAGATAGACCCTATGCTTTCGTCAGTGGAGCATGTATAACTCCTTTTACATTCCATTACATTGATGAATTGCTTCGGGATATGGGTCTGAGTACCCGCCGTCAACCAGGTAACTCCCTTGGGGACTTTCTGATGCCAATAGATCCATCTGCCTACAAGGATCTGGGCCAGGAATTACAGCTAAAACAACATCCATCTCTCAATGATTGTGCGGATTGTGCGATCGCGGCAAGTGTAAGGTGAGAAGCGATCGTTTATATGTTCCTAATACGGTTCGGTTGAGAACTTCACCGAACCGTATTCTAAATTTTCCAGTATCAGCAGCTTGTCTCACTGTTGCACTGGAATCTCAATCACAAACTCAGTCCCCTTTCCAGGACTTGAATCACAGCTTAACTTACCCTTGTGTTTCTCCACTACTTGATAGCTAATTGACAACCCCAACCCCGTACCACTTCCTACTGGCTTAGTGGTAAAAAAAGGATTAAATATTTTCTGCTGTACCTGTGCAGTCATGCCGTGACCGTTATCAGCAATCCGAATCTTCAGTGTGTTTACTTCTCCTAGTTCAGTACGAATACGAATCTGAGGATTTTTGCTTGGAGAATCTCCTTCATCCTTATACTCCTCTAAAGCATCGATCGCATTACTTAAAATATTCATAAACACTTGGTTGAGTTGACCAGCATAGCAAATAACATCCGGCAGTTGTGCGTATTCTTTAAAGACCTCAATTTCCGGGCGATGTCTACAGACAAGCCGCTTCTCTACCTTCGCGGAGTGTGTCGCAGACAGACACTCCGCGAATACGTCTACGCTCTTTTCCTTGAGTCGGTGCTGCAAAATCATTAGGGTACTATCGATACCTTCATGAATATTTACAGGCTTCATTTCCGATTCATCTAAACGAGAGAAGTTACGTAAGCTCAAAATAATATTTCGGATTCGGGAACTTCCCACCTTCATCGAATCGATCACCCTTGGTAGGTCTTCTGTCAGGAATTCTACATCTATATCCTGAATTTTTTGCTCCAGTATTGCTGAGGGATGGGGATATTGTTGCTGATAAATATTAATTAAATCTAGCAATTGTTGAACATAGTCACTTGCGTGGGTAATATTACCATGAATAAAATTGATGGGGTTATTAATTTCATGGGCAATTCCCGCTACCATTTGCCCTAACGAAGACATTTTTTCACTTTGGATTAATTGACTTTGGGTACTTTGCAATTCTTCTAGTGCTTCTTGCAGATGTTGATTTTTTTCATTAATTTCTGCTGTTCTTACTGCTACCCTTTCCTCTAGTATATGGTTGTATTCCTCCAAACGCTCATTAGCTTCAGCCAAATTGTTGTAAAGAATAGCATTTTCTAAAGAGATTGCAGCTTGGGTAGTTAAGAGTTTTATAACTTCTAGGCGATCGCGTGTAAATGCTCCTGTAGATAAATTATTTTCTAGGTAAATAAGCCCCATCAATTTGCCTTGATTAAGCATCGGAATACATAATATGCTCTTTGGTTCCTCACGCTTAATATAGTTATCTAGCGCAAAAGAGGCTTGAGCTTTGATCTCATCAATTACTAATATTTCTTGGGTTCGTTTGACATAATTAATCAAAGAAATAGGAACATGATCGCTTAACGCTAAAGGGATAGATAAAAACTCCGTGTGAGTAGCTTCAAAAATGGAACCAGAACTAATTGCGGTAACAGTTAAGTCTAATTTATTAGTTTCACTCAATATCAGTACACATTTAGAAGCTCCTGCATTCTCCATTACAACTTCCATTAAAGTAGAAAGGAGTGCTTCCAGTTCAATCTCTCCCGCCACTGCTTGAGAAGCTTTAATGACAGTTGCTAAATCTAACATATCGGAAATACTAGTGTTGGAGCCAATGACAGTTTCATTCGTAACCAGAGTAGATTTAGTGCTAAGTGTAGATAGGTGTATGCTCAGTTCCGGTAGGTTTTTTTCACTGCAAGAATGGCTAAGTTTTTCTTGCTGAATCAGGGAGATAAGTAATTGAGGATAGCGTTTTTGCAAGTCATCAACTTTGGCTAATGCTCCCCAGCGAACATAGCAATAGTAGGCATCAGTGAGGTAGACTTGGGCGATTCTTTGTTTACCCCATTTGAGATAAAATTTAGCTGCTAATTCATAAGCAAGAGCTTCTTCGTTAATATATTCATTTTCTTTGGTAAGGGAAATAGCGTACTCGTAATTATCTATTGCTTCAAGATATTGACCAAGAACTTGATGCCGTTCTGCCTCTACTAAATAAAATTTATGCAAGTGATTCATCGGAGCATAAACTGCCCAAGTTTGCATTTTTTTCTGATTTGCTGTCACTCTATCGAGGATTTGTTTTTGTTCAAATTCCTCTAAATCAGAATATACTGCTAGATGCGTCAATGAATCGTAGAAATAGAATTGAGCAGTAACAAACATGCCGACACCAGCATACAAGTACTTTTCTGCCATTACTGTATTTTTAAGAGCTTGAGAGTAATCACCCAGCAGATAAGATAGGTGAAGTTTGCAGAAATATAGGAAAAAAAGTGCTACTCCATCTTTAGCTTTCAGATGAAGTGGTAGCATTTTATCCTCATCATACACTTCACCAATTAAACTCTGGGGATTTTTAACATTTCCTAGAAGGTTCAAGACTGTCTGCCGAAATATTTCATTCCAATAAAATACTCTTTCTTGCTTTATTTGCCTAATAGTATTGCTATATATTTCTATATCTTGTTCAAGTTTTACTAGTTCTTGTCCGATAAAATACGTATGTTGGCAGTAACCATAAAGAGCATAAGCTGCAAATTCCGTATCTCCTGCTTCGAGATTAGTAGTATAAGCCTCAAGTAAAGGTTTCAATGTTTCTTTTAGATGCTCTTTCCAATGTCTGATAAGATGATTAAATGGTTCCATAACCTTGCCAGTTATTTCTCTGGTTTGGAAATTAGGCAACAAACTCTCAGCCAGTTTCCCAAATTTATATCCAGAATCAATATCTCCTATTACCCCACACAACATTACTCCATACATCACATAGGCAAAAGCAGACAAAGGAGAATTACCAAATTTGATAGATAAATTGATCTGTTTCAGAATAATTAATACTAATAATTCCGGCGCAACTGTATAAGCAAAACCAATTGCACTAGATAAAATACGCATGATTATCAGTGGTTTGGCTTCTGTAATTTCCGGCAGTTCAATTAAGTCTTGAATGGGTCTACTAGCCAATTTTGCAGATGTTACTTCTATTTCTAACTGAATATCTAATTGGCTGGGATTTGTCGGAAACTCTACTCCCAAAGTTTTCAAAAAGGTTTTTGCAATATTCACAGCTTCCAGTTCTTTTCCTTGTGCACCATAAGACTGTATTTTGACTTCATAAGCTTTAACTTGATCGAGTGGAGTTTTTGCTTTTACCAACACAACCTGGACAAATTTTTCTGTATATTCAAAGTCACCACTGAGATATGCCGCTTCTGCTGCGGTATTATACAAAGTTAAGGTGATATCATATTTAGTATCCCAACTATTATCTGCTAGTAGCTCAATTCCAGTAGCTAAATACTTAAGTGCCGATGAATAAGCTGTTGATACTAAAGCTTTACGTCCAGCAATCAGACTCATTTCAGCTATTTCATTACGTTTAGCTTGCTCCGTGATGAATTCAACTGCAGTATTGAAATGATTGACAAGCTCAAAAATATTTTCTTCCCGTTCGGCAACTGGGGTACTTTTTAAGAGAAGCTGCCCAATTTTTAAGTGTATTTGCTTGATTTGGTCTTTGGGAATTAGAGAATAAGCTGCTTGCTGAACTCTGTCGTGTACGAATTTATATTTGGGTAATTGGGAATTATTAATTGATAAACTTTCCAATTCTCTATTTGAAAAGCTTAATAGTTGTTTATCATTTTCTGGTACAAAATTATAACCATCTTTCTGAGGTACAATCAGTCCTTCAAGTAATGCTTGCCATAAGTCTGATGCAGTATCTGTTACAGATTTTTCATGAACAATTGATAATGTTTTTAAGTCAAACTTATTACCAATACAAGCAGAGATTTTTAATACATCTTGGACATTTTTGGGCAATCTTTCTATTTGAATGCCCATAAATTCTACTACATCATCTGTAAGAGATAAGGTTTTAATTTTGGTAATATCGTACTGCCAATGACGAGCATCAAAATCTAATTCAATTAGTCCGTCATCATATAATAATTTGATAAATTGAGATGCAAAGAAGGGGTTACCTTTAGTTTTTAAAAACACCATTTGAGTCAGAGGCATAGCAATGACTTCTCCACAACGCAGTGTATCAGCAATCAAATGATTTAAATCAATCTGACTTAAAGGTAAGAGTTTAATTGTCTTAATTACTGCTCCTGTTGCGGCAATTTCTTGTAGTGTCAAATATAGCGGATGTAGATTTGACACTTCATTATCTCTATAGGCGCTAATTAATAGCAAACTACCTTTACTCTCATGTATATTCTCTGTAGCCTTAGTAATGCAAGAAGAAGTTCCATCCATTAATAATTGAATAAACTTCAAGGAAGCCGTATCTGCCCATTGCAAATCATCCAGAAAAATTACCAGAGGATGCTCTTTAGTAGTGAAAACCTGAATAAATCTCTGTAATAATAAATTGAAGCGATTTTGAGCAGCGATACCAGTAAGTTCAGCAGATGGAGGTTGTTTACCAATAATTATTTCAAGTTCAGGAATTACATTAATGATTACCTGAGATTGTGTACTCAATGCCGACAAAATTTTGGTTTTCCACTGTTGAATTTGGACATCTGTTTCAGAGAGTATTTGCCCAATCAAATCTCGCAAAGCTTGCACCAATCCTGACAAAGGAATGTCACGTTGGAATTGGTCAAATTTTCCTTTGATGAAATAACTCTGCTGTCTTGCAATAGGTTTGTGGACTTCGTTGACTACAGCAGTTTTACCAATCCCTGAATAACCAGAGACTAAGATCATTTCCGTGCTTCCCCTTGTCACTCGGTCAAAAGTAGTGAGTAGAATTTCAATCTCTCTTTGACGACCATAAAGTTTTTCAGGAATGGCAAAATGGTTTGAGATGTCCCGAATCCCTAATTCAAAGACTGTAATGTTTTCTTTCTCTTGCCATTGGTTTTGACATATTTCTAAGTCATACCTGAGTCCATAAGCACTCTGATATCGGTCTTCAGCATTTTTTGCCATCAGCTTGCTGATAATATCAGATAAAATTCTGGGAATATTGGAGTTAATATGACTGGCTTTTGGCGGTTCTTTGGCAATGTGAGAGTAGACTAACTCCATCGGTTCAGTGGTACTAAAGGGTAAGTGCCCAGTCAGGAGTTCAAAGAAGGTGACACCCAAGGAATAAAAGTCGGTACGGTAGTCTATACCTCGATTCATGCGTCCTGTTTGTTCAGGGGAAATATAAGCTAGAGTACCTTCTAGGACGTTGGGATTTGTGAGAAATTGAATTTCTTTTGGTAATAGACTAGCAAGACTAAAATCGATGATTTTGGTCTTACCTATTATTGGATGAATCAGAATGTTGGCAGGTTTGATATCTTTGTGAATGATGCGATGGCGATGTAGCCCTTCCAAAGCTGCACTAATTTCAATGGCAATATTGAAAAATTCACTCAATGAAACAGAATTTTTTCCTTTTTTCTGCTCTTCTTGCTGCCAGAGATTAAGGGCAATACCACCAAAATCTTCCATTACTAGAACATATCTATTGTGGTATTTTTCTAGGCTTATGGGTTTAACTATGCCCGGAATTTCAAGATTTTGGGTAATGGTATATTGATTACAAAATTGATTAATTTCAGCGAAGTTAGGATCTTCATTACGCATCAATTTTAAAATAACTGATTGCTGGTCTTTTTCTCTGATAGCTCGATAAACTAAGGTTTTCTTACCTAAGTATAATTGCTTAATAATGCGATAGCCAAGTATGGGAAATACTGTATCTGCTCCTAGTAACATTGCATTTGATTCTCATAATTTTCTTTCTATGGTTTAGTATTCCCAGAACATAGTTAATATTATCATTAGATACTAATTTTTTCTTTCCTGGAGTGTCATGGTATCTTACTATTGACTGTGACCGGCACTTGCATCGGATGAAGGCGATCGCAAGTGATAAAAAATCATCCCAATTACTCAGAATTACTCTCATCTGGTGCTATCACTGCTCAATTCTGTCCGAAATATTATACAATGCAAAAATAAATTACTGAAACTACTGACATAGGTTATGCTTCAACCTCAAATACTTTTGGATTAATCCGTTCAAATACTTGTCTAAATGTATCTTGTCAAAGCCGTAAAGGTAGTGAATGCTTTACCACAAGAAGAGGCATTAGCATTGTTGAAGGAATTGCGAAACTTAATCTTCAATGCAGCTACGGGATTCGCATGTTTCCACAAAAATCGGTCATGCAGCGAGTGAAAAACTCAGACTTGACGTTGCTGCTCAGGTTAAAAAGAAAGGTGGTAACAAAAAGTTTGATTGGCAAAAATGGAATACCAAATTATTTACTTATAACCCAAAATAACCATGTATTTCCTCAAACAATACAGGTTATTTTTTGCCGAATAAAGAATTTGAATTGGAGCGAATTGCATCTTTTGATGCTGTTTCTATGAGAAAAATACTACATCTTAAGGAGTAATTCTCTTGGTTAACGCTAACGCCCGCAAAACTGCATTGTGGATAACTGGAATATTTTATTAGAAAGTACAACGGATGGTTTTACTGTACCTACTGTACTAGAAGTTCTCTTCTAATCCCAGACTTAGAATACCTAGAATTTTACCAATTTGGTTCAAAAAATATTCGTTCAAATCAACTTCTATTGTTTTTTCTGCTAGGCGCATAAACTTCCAACTACTTCCAGTAGTTACAGCACCCAGTATTCGAGATATCTGGTTTCCTTTTTGCTGGTTAAAAATCTGGGCTGCGATCATTTCTGCCATGCACTGTCCCAAACCACCTTCAATATTTTCGTTCTTCGCCTCCACCACTGCGATGACTGGCGACATGATTGTCAACTGTTCTGGCGAACGACTGATCAAAAAGTCACAAAAGCCATTTAGTCCTTTTTCGATATCAACGTTAAAATCTTTACCAGAAAATAAGCTGACTTTCTCAGGATATAGTCGCTTTAATTCCAGCAAAATCGGCGTAATAATCATCTCAGAACGGGATTTTTCTGAGTTAATCGCTAGGGCTATTGGTGTATTGAAACGAAGGGTTTCCGCCAATAAATCGCTATAATTAATCTCGGCAGTGTCAGCAAATGTGCCTACTCGCTCAATAATCTTAGTGTTAAAGTTAAGTCGAATTGTCTCAATATCAAATTGACTGTAAGACATTGCCTAATCCCGTCACTCGCTGGAGAAGCACATAAATATTAGCCTAATTGTCTATAGAGCGATGCTTCTATTTTTGTCCTTTTTTTCAGTCGCGTTGGCATTGCCCGCCGCAGGCATCGCTCAAGAGTGGGATGAAGATTTTTTGTCGGCTTTCTTGGCTATTGTTGCCAGATTCGGTCATCTAGCAAGAATGGAGAATTGCGATCGCATTTCACAACATCAAGCAGGAATTGCTGTACTACTTCCATAAGACCAACAACTCCCTGGACCAACAGAAAGTACGTTACCATCTGGTGCATAGAGAAACCAGTGATCGTAGTCTTGAGAGTAAATTGCAAACAGTCGTAGGACAACCTGATGTTCAAAGGTAAAAACTGCATCCCAGGCAGGGGGTAGCAGATCAATAGACTGCAACGTAAGATTGTCTAAACGATGAATTGCAGTCTCAAGCTGATCTCGTTCATCCCCGGAGGCTGCTAGAATTCTATCCTCTTCCTCTAATCGCCATACACAGTTATAAAGCCATAAGTGCCATTCTCCATGAATCTTTTGATGTTCATTGCTTGGTGGTAAAGGTTGACCAAATTCTAAAGTTAGAAAGCTACCAAATCCTAAAGAAACACCCCAAGTTTTCTGTCCCAATAACGGATTGACTTTTAGTTGGACTTCCTGAATGCTCATACGTGTATATTTCCTTAGTTTCCGAACATTCCTACGCCTTCTTCTACTATGTCATGATAGCCATAATCCTGACCACTGATGGTATCGTGTAGACGACGTATCTCATCTTGAGAAAGTTTTCGACCTATACGTCTTTCAATCTCACGAACAGCATCAGCAAACTGCTTGTTCTGAGCTTGATTATTTCTCGGCGTACCTCCTGAAGACATGAGAATATATCCTGCTGCGGCAAGTCCAACGATGAGAATGCCAATGGCAACAACATCTCCTGGACCAGGGGCTGGTGAATCAACCTGTGAAGCAATACCAGCAGCAACAGCATATCTAGTAAATACATTCCAAGCAACAGCTTCTGCTGCTTGTCGAAGGATTATATCTTGAGTTGCTTGCAATTTAGCTTGAACAGTCGCAGGTTCTTTGTTATTCTGTTTTACCCTTAAGAAACCAGCTTCTAAAGCTGTCTTTATGACCTTTTCGTAACCGACTGTTTGAAGTGCTTCTCGTCCTATCTCTGCCGCTTCATCTTCACCAGGAGTGTGGTTAAACTCTTCAGGTGCAGGGGTGTAATTTAGTTCTTCAACTGGAGTATAGTTTTCATCAACAGTAGGTTGAATTAACTCAGATTGGATAGATGCGTTCAGAGATTTAGTTTGTATTTCCTCTTCCTGCTCTGGTATCGTTTCTCTTTGTACTAGGGGAGTTATCGCACCTGCGAAGGGCTTGGTTTGCACTTCCTCTTGAGTCTGTTTCTCTGGTATTATCTTCTGTTGCAAAGTAGGGGCTGGCATTGACATGACTCGATTTGCCATCCAATCGGCTTCCTGCTCATACTGGTCTGTTGGTTCTCCAACTGTGAGTTTTGCTTGTGGACGACGTAACGATATGCGACTAATGTCGTGACTCAGGCGCTTTTCTTTGATTGGTTCTGATAATTGCTCATCAGCAGACTGCACCTGTTGAAGGTCTGGTGCTACCTCAGTTACTGTTTGGGGCGGGGCAGTATTGATTTGTGAACCAAAGCCGCGTATTGGGTTCGCTAGTGTGGGAATACCTGGTGAAGCAAGCGACGGATTCGTAAAACTAGATGCGGTTGATTTCTGGCGCTGAACGGTACGATCGCTCATCTCACCTACCTCATAACAAAAGGCGTATTTTTAACAAGGTTAGGGGATTTAAGTCCCCTGCCTCTATAGGCAGCAAGTTTTGTGTCGGGGTACAATCCCCCTTACAAAACTTAATTGCGAATTGCAAACTGCTGTAAAATCATATCCACCCCCCAATTTCCCCCTCAGTCAAAGGTTTCTCTAACTTAGTATATTCTGTCTGAGCTGCCCGCAAAACGTGTTTCATCTGCACGGCTTCTCCAGCATCAGCAGCTAAAAAAGCTGCATTTAAGGCAATGTTACGGATATTACCCCCAGCCACATTTAGCCGTGCCAGTTGCAGAGCATCTAAGTCTGCGGTTGGAGTCTTGGCTGGAAAGATGCGTCGCCAAATTTCGGCTCGTTGGGTTGTATCGGGAAAGGGGAACTGGACGACAAAGCGAATGCGCCGCAGGAAAGCTGTATCAATGGCACTCTTCAGGTTAGTAGTCAGAACTGCTAAACCTGGGTAGCTTTCCATGCGTTGCAATAAATAGCTAACTTCTATATTGGCATAGCGATCGCGTGCATCTTTGACTTCACTCCGTTTGCCAAATAAAGCGTCAGCTTCATCAAATAACAAAATCACTCCGCCTTGTTCGGCTGCATCAAATACCCGACGCAGATTCTTCTCTGTCTCCCCAATATATTTGCTAACTACGGATGACAAGTCAATGCGATAAAGATCGAGGCGTAATCTATGGGCCAGCACTTCTGCCCCCAAGGTTTTACCTGTGCCGCTAGCACCTGCAAATAAAGCGCTGATTCCTAACCCCCGTGCACTCTTGGCAGCAAAACCCCAACTATTATATACAATACTGCGTTGCTGTACATGAGCCGCAATTTCCCGCAGAACTTGTTTCTGAGCCTCCGGTAATACTAAGTCTTCCCAATCACCAGATGGCTCAATCCGTTGGGCGAGTTCATCTAAGCGCGGACGTGCTTGCAGACGACAGGCATCCCATAAAATCTCACTGATATCGTTTTGGGGTTTTTGTGCAAGTTGCCCTGCGGCTTCTGCACAAGCTGCGCGAATGGTTGCGGCACTCAAGTTAAACTGCTCCACGAGGGTTTTCACCTGCCCATTCATTTGCGGTGCAATGTCAGCTAGGGCGTCTTGCCAAACTGCACCTTGTTCTTTGGTAGTTGGTTGATCTACGTCAAAATTAACTACCATACGTTCTGACACACGTACTCGCTCACGACTTGTGAGGATTAAAAAGCCGTTTGTGCGTTCGATGAAATGAGCGATCGCATTCAGCCGCGCTGTATCATTGGTATCTAGTTCGTTGCAGTCTATAAGTAAGGCACTCTTACTTAAAATCGTCTCACGAGTCCACAGGCGAATCAGATTATCCAAATCGCTAGGTATTAATGGGATGACTTGTGCAGGCATTACCCACAGGCTTAAACCTTGGAGTTGACAAATTGTGGCCGCAATGGCACGTTTGCTAGCAGTCTCTTTACTACATAACTGGATAATTGGCAAGCTATTGACCTTGTAAGCTTGCGCCCACACTACCGCTACTCGCTCTGCTAAATCTTGGTGTGAGGGTACTAAGTTACTAACCTCTTGTAATGGCTCAATGATGCCAGCTAATCGTTCGTCAAGATATTGAATACCCGTGAGATAATGTAAAATCCGCTCGTCAATTCTCAACGGACTGAGGGTAAGGGCGTGAGCTTGACCAATCTGAATTAACCGCCAATGACGTAAGGGAGCATTTGGAGCGATCGCATCCCAGTGGACATTAGGTAATGCTGCTAGAGCTAAACTTAAAGTTGGGTAAGCTCGTTGTGAATCTCCGTGGATTATAGCACATAATTTGGCAAAATCTCCATTCAATTCCATACCTGCACACAACAGCAACAAATCAAGTTCAAAGGATGAGAGGCTAAACATTTTGCATACTCTCTCTAATGCCGATGGTGTCGGCATGGCAGCAGATGCTTCCTGTAGCGCTTGTTGTAAATGCTCTTGGTTTTTCTCCTCTGATTGATTTTGCTCCTTTGCCGTGTGATTTTCTAAAATACTCCGCACTACGGCCAAGGCTGCTGATAAGTAGCGCTGGTTTGCCTCATCCCAACTTTGATCAATGTTTGTAGGATTCATAAAATTGTCACCTGTGGCGAATCATATTCTCCAGACTGATTCTGGTGCAGTGGACTTTCCGCTCCATCTACCTGCACCCGGACAATATAAGTTCCTGGCTTGACGTTTTTAACAGGAATCGTGATTGCATCAGTGTCTTGGGTGCGTGCTGCAACGAAGAAAGAGTAAGCTACCGGACTATCACCTGACAGTTCATTGAGTTGCAAAACTACTCGCTGTGCCTTACCAACTTTGGGCTGGAATTTAACGGTAATTTCTGCTGAACGTAAATTGTCGCTGCTATTTTCCAGTTGAGCAACGAAGGCTGTAATTGTTGGATGTAGGACAAAAGCTGCAACATTCGATTCAACGACATGATTTGTTTGCCCTGCATTGCCCATTGTCAGGTGTACAACTTGAATACCCTGCACGCTTGCGTACAAATCTGGCGGTACTAACAAACTGATTTGTGTTTCTTTAACATCATGAGGTACTAATAATGTCTCCGTATTACTTAATCGGATTCGGGTGATATCACCGCGTAACCGCTTACCACGAATCACTAAGGTTGTGCCTGCAACAATCATTTGTTCAGTCTTTGCTGGAGCTGTCACTTGCTCAATATTTGGTTGAGACAAGGGCATCATGTAGAAACCTTCAGGGTTATCAGAGTCACTACTCTCAATCAATACCATTGATGCTAGATAGGTAGCTGAAGGTCGATAGTGCGTCTGTAAAGCAGACCATAATTTAGAAGTTTCTTCCATGTTAAAAAACTCTGGAGTCAGCTTTATCTGCCCAATTTGTTCAGCTAAATGGGATACAGACACACCTGCCAAAGCTTGCGAAAATGCACTTGAGGTATTGGTTGTAGATGCATTTATCAAAGTATTTTCAATAATATCAGATGTAATAGCTGGTGTTTTATGTAACAAATGCATTGCATAGCCCAGTAAAAGCTCTGTCTGAAAATCTTTAGCTCCGTAAGCTGTTAATAAATAGTGGAGATCAAGAGCTAGTGGTGGAGTCGGAGAGCGGGGGTTTCCATTGATGCGTGAGTGCCTACTCCGAAATTCTTGAGATACCCAATCGACATTACGATTTTGCGTCACTTGATAGAGAAAGAGGTTGAGTTGAGCACGCTCGTCAGCTTCAACTGAAATTCGATCAGGTGGTAGGGCAGTTACAATTACATCACCAACACTAGCAGCGATCGGATCACTGACTAAACCATTTTCCAGCAAGACTTTTAGTACTGCTGTCACTGCGGCTATAGAGAGCACATTACTCATTCTCATTCCTCATGGCAATAGCACATATTAATCATGTACGCCAGAGTCCATTGACAGAATATATTTTGCAAAACTTTAAATATTCTGTAACGGAGACTATGTGCGCGGCATACAAAAGCACATTAGGAACTTGGATTAAATAACTTGCAATTTTGAGGATTGTTGGGGTTTAGAAACATAATTCCACTGTAACAAAAAATCATCAAAGAAAATCTCTATTGTTTCTTTAAAATTCTCAGCAACTTGGGCTAAGACGTTTTTGGATTTTGTGCAGTCTGTAGCAGCTTCCGCCTTCCTTGTAGCAGCTTCCGCTTTCCCTGTAGCAGCTTCCGCTTTCCCTGTAGCAGTTCCCGCTTCTCCTGTAGCAGTTCCGGCTTCCCCTGTAGCAGTTCCCGCTTCTCCTGTAGCAGCTTCCGCTTTCCCTGTAGCAGTTCCCGCTTCTCCTATAGTAGCTTCCGCTTTGAAGTTTCCGTGTATCGCGCAACCTGTAGCAGCTTCCGCTTTGACATTTCCGTGTATCGCGCAACCTGTAGCAGCTTCCACCTTCTCTGTAAGAGTTTCCGGTAAGACTTTTCCGTGTATCGCATAATTTTTAGCAAATTCCGTTTTTTCTGTAGGAACTTCTGCTTTAACCCCAGTTTTGCACTTTATCAGAAAAGGCAGAGGGCAGGAGACAGGAGGCAGATCGCGTTCGCGCAACGTGTCGCAGACAAGCGTCTCGTAGAGAAGAAAATACAGCAAGACAGCGCTGAAGCCTGTGACAATCATGAAACAAGGGTTTAAAACCCTGTCGTCTACACGGCGCTAACTTTTTCGTTGGGGTATAAATCCCCATTTAATTGTTCCCTTCTGCACTTCGGCAAGCTCAGTGTGCCACCTTCTGCCCTCAGCAAAAACTGCCTTCTTCAATTAATCTGCATTCCTTAGCAAGCCTTGTCGAATTTGCGTTAATCTAGCATCAGGAACAAATTTTAACTGCCATAGGTCTTAATTTTAAGTATTTTATCAGATTAGTAGCATTACTTTAAGTTTCTAATATGGTAAAGTGAGTGTAATTAGGTAAGTTTTAGTAAAATATTGTACTAAAACTTGTCGAAGCGCGCAAAAGATTTGTAGTACTATGTAGTATCTCTGATTAAAGCTAACACTTAAAAGTAACTTAGGATGGGTTGCCCCAGATGAAATCCCCACCATCTGCAAATTCTTGGAATGGCCGCTTCGTAGGTGATAACCAGCGATACCGTTTAGACAAACGGTTAGGCGGGGGTGGCATGGGAGAAGTCTTCTTGGCAATGGACACCCGTGTAGGTCAGCAGGTAGCGTTGAAGTTGCTCAAAGATACGCTGGTGGCATCACAAGAAATGAGAAAGCGTTTTGAGCGTGAGATAGCAGTTTGTGCTGCTTTGCAAAGTGACCATATTGTTAAAATTAGTGATTGTGGAGTCACCCCGGAAGGTTTTCCATTTTACGTAATGGAATATTTGCGGGGGCAGACGCTCAGGCAACTACTGCTGCGCGAAAAGCGGCTATCTGTTGAGCGGACTGTGAAGATTATGGCGCAAGTTTGCAAGGGTCTACAGCTTGCCCATCAAGGAGTTACTCTCCAAAGGGATGGCGGAAAAAGCACTGAGCATATTCGGGTAGTTCATCGTGACCTGAAACCAGATAATATATTTCTAGTGCCTACAGATTTAGGAGAGTGGGTAAAGGTTTTGGATTTTGGTGTTGCCAAAATTCGTAGTGAATCTGCGGAAAATTCCAACATTACAAATATAAATACTAGTACATTTATCGGTACATTTCGTTACGCACCTCCCGAACAAATTCAGAGTGATAAAAACCTGGACGCTAGGGGCGACATTTACAGTTTGGGGATTATCCTTTATGAAATGCTGGGTGCAGCCGACCCCTTTGGGATTAGCATTAAGGGTAGTCACGTCAGCGAAGCCTCTTGGGTGTTAGCTCATGCTTACGAGCCACCGAAACCACTGCGATCGGAACCAGGCTGCGATAATTTACCTATAGAATTGGAGGCAGTGGTGATGAAATGCCTCCACAAGAACCCGGCCAACCGATTTGCAACGGTAGAAGAACTGAATCAAGCTTTGCAAGTTGCTGCCAAATTTGTAACGGGGACTACTAGTGTACCCGGACAGACTGCTGGGCAACCGCAATCTTCTTATAATCAAGGTTCAAATTACGAAACTGTTCCGAGACAATCGAACGACGACACCATTCTTCGCCCTCCACACGAAACTGTTCCGAGACAATCGAACGACGACACCATTCTTCGCCCTCCATCTGCATACAACCCAGGTTCAAATCACGAAACTGTTCCGAGACAGTTTAACCCGATTGAGCAAAGCCAATCTGAGCAAACCGTTCCTCCTCTTCAGGCTGGGTACAATCAAGGTTCAAATCACGAAACCGTTCCGAGACAGTTTAACCCAGTTGAGCAAAGTCAACCTGAGGATATCAATCCTCAACAGAGTCCTGTGAATAATCCTCCAGCCGCCAAACCCGATGTGACGTTATATCAACCACGGACTGGATCTAATCAAGACCAACCACAAGTGCCACCAGACAAGACGTTGTATCAACCGCGACCTGCATCTCATCAAGGCCAACCACAAGCGCCACCAGATAAGACGTTGTATCAACCGCGACCTGCATCTCATCAAGGCCAACCACAAGCGCCACTAGATAAGACGTTGTATCAACCGCGACCTACATCCAATCAAGGCAGACCACAAGTGCCAACTGATGCAACGTTGTATCAACCACGACCTGTATCTCATCAAGGTAGACCACAAGTGCCAACTGATGACACTATTTACCAACCAAAGCAAAATGGACAGTCAGTTACGAGGATTACTCCCAATTTATTGCGAATACTGGGAGTTATCTTGGCAATTGGACTAACTTTAGGATTGGTAACTTATATATATAATCAATTACAATCTTCTCCAGAGCCAAGGAAAGAGCAAGGTTTGCTTAACTGATACTTGAGGTAAGTGCTTCAATCTTAGTTGTTTTGCATTTCCATACAAGCGATCGCCCCTAGCATCGGGTATCTTCTTCTATACTTGAATAGAATAAAGCTTATATATTATTGATTAAGCATAATTGCCCATGACCACTTCTAAAGGCCACTACCACATTATTACCTTCGGTTGTCAGATGAATAAAGCTGACTCAGAGCGCATGGCTGGCGTTTTGGAAGACATGGGCTTTGAGTGGTGTCAAGACCCGAATAATGCAGATGTGATTCTCTACAATACCTGCACAATTCGGGATAATGCCGAGCAGAAAGTATATTCCTACCTCGGCAGACAAGCGAAGCGCAAGCATGAGCAGCCTAATCTAACCCTCATAGTTGCTGGTTGTGTTGCCCAGCAAGAAGGCGAAGCGCTGTTGCGACGTGTGCCAGAATTAGACTTGGTAATGGGGCCACAACACGCCAACCGTCTCAAAGATTTGTTGGAGTCAGTGTTTAATGGCAACCAAGTTGTGGCAACCGAGCCAGTTCACATTATCGAAGATATCACCCAGCCACGACGGGATAGTAAAGTAACCGCTTGGGTAAATGTGATTTATGGCTGTAACGAACGCTGTACTTACTGCGTGGTTCCCAATGTGCGCGGTGTCGAACAATCTCGCACGCCGTCAGCTATCCGTGCTGAAATCGAAGAATTAGGACGGCAAGGTTACAAAGAAGTTACTCTACTTGGTCAAAATATTGATGCTTACGGCAGAGATTTGCCTGGAGCGACACCAGAAGGCCGGCATCTGCACAACTTTACAGATTTACTTTATTATGTGCATGATGTGCCGGGGATTGAAAGATTAAGATTTGCTACTAGCCATCCCCGTTATTTTACAGAGAGACTAATTAAAGCTTGCGCTGAGTTGCCCAAAGTCTGCAAACACTTCCACATCCCCTTTCAATCTGGGGATAATGAACTTTTAAAGGCGATGGCGCGGGGTTATACCCATGAAAAATATCGCCGGATTATCGATACCATTCGGCGGTATATGCCAGATGCCTCCATTAGTGCTGATGCAATTGTCGGTTTTCCTGGGGAGAGTGAAGCGCAGTTTGAAAATACCCTGAAATTGGCAGAAGATATTGGCTTTGATATGTTAAACACAGCCGCATATTCGCCGCGTCCAGGAACACCCGCCGCTTTGTGGGACAATCAACTGAGTGAAGAAATTAAAAGCGATCGCTTACAACGGCTCAATTATCTAGTAAATATAAAAGTAGCAGAGCGATCGCAACGTTACTTTGGACGCACTGAAGAAGTTTTAGTAGAAGACCAAAATCCTAAAGATCAAACCCAGGTAATGGGACGCACGGGCGGTAATCGTTTGACTTTCTTCAGTGGCGACATCAAGGAACTCAAAGGGCAGCTAGTGAAGGTAAAAATTACCGAAGTTCGTCCTTTTAGCCTCACAGGTGAACCAGTTGAAGTAAGGCAACCCATATCTGTTTAAGCATTACAGGACTTACGCAAACAATAGGTGAAACCCTGATTTTTAGATGTTAAGTTTATCTGGGAAAAAATAAATTTTTATCCTTTCTATCTTTCCCTTGCTAACTGATAATTTAGCTCCAGTAATTCCCCCAAAGCCTTATTGTTGCGTCCACTAAGCGCGTGCGTAGCTTGCCGCCTTCGGCATCGCAGCCGTTAAAATCGCTAAAACCATTGTATAGTAAGCATTTCCGATTTTCGGATAAGTCTAATGTCATTTGAGCGATCGCATCCTATTCTTGAGAGTCCTGTTCAGCCTCTAAAGTTCGTCGGCTAAGTTAGCAGCCAGGGAGCCGTTAGATACAGCACCGATGAAGTTTGCAAGGCGATCGCTCGCTGCTTTGGGTGGGTGAGTTCGATATTGGTGATTTCAGAGTACCTGCAAGCTTTTGAACATACTGTAACACCTCTTTTAGATGCTGCTCTGGTAGTTGTTCAATTGCGTCAAAGATAGCTTGTTTATTTGTCATGGCAATAGCTCAATATCGCTTTTAGGTTGTTAATATTTTATTTGCTTAAGTGCGGCTTGCTCACGCTGAGAAAAGCTAAACCTGAGTTTATTATATGGATAGTAGTGAACTACCCCAACTTACCGAGTACGGTTGAAGTTGGGGCTTCTGTAATCATAGGGGAGTGCCTAAACTTAGACTTTCGTCCAAGAGTAGGGCTTACCTCCCCTCCTACAGCAGAGACGGCTGAACCTTCCGCCTTTATCATTCTGATGCCTTCTGCTCTAATATTTGTCGCGGCGTTCGCGTCCCTGTCATGATGAGTATTGCAATGAGGACAAGTCCACTCACGGACATCCAACAGCATCTCACCTATTTGATAGAAACAATTAGAACATAGTTTAGAACTGGGGAACCATCTATCAATCTCAACTAACTTTGCACCAATGCGTTCTAGCTTGTAAGCTAAAAAGTTGGTGAATGTTCCCCACCCTACATCAGATATTGATTTCGCCAATTTGTGATTACGAACCATGCCTTTAACATGAAGATTCTCTACTATGACAGCTTGGCTATCGCTGACCAACTTATAACTAAGTTTATGTAGAAAATCCT
>NZ_WBKM01000383.1 GCF_015714725.1 Nostoc sp. WHI | reverse complement strand
TCCTGCCGTAATCTGGAGACGTACCAGTTTTGATTCTCAAACCCAGGCTGGTAGCCATTTTGTGCAAAGGATGTTAACTGTTGTGACTACTCCGGAGGCGGAGCGTCTCCGGCTCCGCTCAAGTCTCAGCGTCGAAATGTCTTGGAATTTTTGACTCAAGCCATTAGCGCTAAACGCCAGGGTCAACCAACTCCTTCTTTACTTCCACAAGTTCCTGCCGAGTAAAGTTGCTGTCAAAAATGCTGCTTAAAACCCACGAATTTATACAGTTTGATTTCCCAAATTGAATCAGTCTGCTGTCTGCTTCTTTTGAACTCTAACTCTTTGATGTCAATGGGTTTTACTTTCTTGTAATTTGCGATCGCCCCGTGGTCGATTACCGAAAATTTACCCTATAATTACTGCTATAAGGAGAAATTTAATATCTTGATCTAACTCTTGAATTTCCTGAAATAACTCAAGGGAACGCTCTAAATAGCTATCAGCTAGATCTAAAAGTTTCTTATCATTTACCTCCATATCTCTACTTTCTAGGCAAAACAGTCGCAGTGTATCGAAGCTGTTGCATGACTGTTCGACAATCTGAGCAAATAGTTCACAGATGTCAGGGTCGTTAGACCACTTACATCCTAAACTTGCAGAAATATTAGAAACAATTGTAGTAAGATCCTTAAAACTATAATCATTAATATTAAGCGAAATCCGAGTAAGTGAACTATTTGTAGCTTGTAACAACCAATCTAAATTTTCTCTTAGTATTGAGGTATGAGTATCATCGGCTCAGAAAACCGGGTTAAGCTTAAAAGCCTTATTAGGTAAGGATTATGACGATAATGAAGGTCATTGACTTTTACTGATTATCGAGTAACTACTCAACGATAAAATAAGGGTTTCAGCTTCTAAAAATCCTTGTATTACTCATGTAATGTCTGTTAACCCGGTTTTCTGCGCGAATGCTACTCATACCCCTACTTAGGAGATTTTAGATTTTTGAATTGGTGAAATATTGTATTGTCACCAAGTTAACATTTTATAAATAAACAAATACAAATTTTCGTTATTTTAAGAGTAAACTAGCAGCATTTACTGGAGTACACAGAGTGATAATCACCCTTGCTAGTTTCAAGGGTGGCGTAGCTAAAACGACAAGCGCCATCCATATTGCTTGCTTTCTATCTCAGCATGGCAGCACTTTGCTAGTTGATGGCGATCCAAACCACAGTGCTACAGGATGGGCAAAGCGAGGAGCATTACCCTTTAAAGTTGTGGATTTACTACAAGCTCCTATGCACAGTCGTAATTTTGACCATGTAGTTATAGACACAGCAGCTAGGCCAAGCCACGAAGATTTAGAAGCTCTTGCCGATGGGTGTAATTTATTAATCTTGCCTACTACCCCTGATGCTTTAGCGATGGATGCACTGTTGCAAACTGTAGGCGCTCTCAAATCATTAGGCAGCTCGCGCTATCGTGTGTTGCTTACAATTATTCCCCCAGCCCCCCGCTTAACAGGACAGCAAGCACGGGAAGCATTGGAGGCGGAGGGAATACCACTATTTCAACATGGGATTAGACGATTTGCTGTTTATGAAAAAGCGGCACTGGAGGGGCTGCCAGTTTATCAAGTAAAAGACCGCAGCAGCAAAATAGCATGGCGAGAGTATCAAGAGGTGGGTAAGGAGATATTGTCATGAGCAACCCTAAACCTAGCCCTTTTAAAAAGTTATTTGAAACCAAAGACGAACCACAACTTGAGCCAGAACAACCGCCAGAAACAACTACAGAGAGTAACGTGATACAGACTCCAACACCACAAAAGACAGCGCCAATTCAAGAAGAACCCCGTAAACGTGGCAGACCTGCAACAGGTAAGCGGTCTGATGATGCTTGGATTGGGCGCACCTACTATGTGAAACGCTCAACAGATTTGGACGTAGAGGAAGAATTACTTAAACTCAAAAGGCGTGGCGTAGAGATTGATAAAAGCGAATTGGTAGATTTTCTCATGGCTGTCTGGGTGAAATGGCAGCAAGGTGAAAATATAGATTTACTAATTGGTGAATTTACGCCAAGGCGAAATTCTAAATTAGATGACTGAATGCCTGGAACGTAGTGTAGGTGCAAGGTGAAAATATAGATTTACTAATTGGTGAATTTACGCCAAGGTGAAATTTTAAATTAAGCCGACTCCTGACTGAATGGCTGGAACGCATTGTACTAACGCTGAAAGAAACTATTGCGATAATGAAAAAGACTGATGCAGCTATTCCTGGATTACCCATGCATCTTTAGGAGATACCCACTATGACTATCAAAGAATTGCTTCTTATCGAAATTGAATCCACCTCAGATACCATTCTGACTGAAACGCTAGACTTTTTACGCTTTTTGAAAACGAAGGAAACCCAAACACAGCCTGTTTCATCTGTGGCAGATTCTGCCGACCAAACTCCAGTAAATTCCACAGGTCGCTCACTGCTCGAACATTTAAAAACAATTGGTAAATGGTCAGGTGATGATTTACAAGAGTGTCTTGAGCTAGTTTATGCCACTCGCGGCAAAGCCAAATTTGATTACGACAACCCCTTTGAATAATGTACCTATTAGATACAAATCACTGTAGTCAAGCAATTCTTGGTAATACCAATGTGCTTCGTCGCCTTGAGTATATTGAAAATTCTGTGATTACAACCTGCGCCATCGTTCAAGGCGAACTGATAGACATGGCAGAACGTTCTCAACGCAAGGAAAGTAACTTAGTCCTCATTAACCGTTTTCTAACGGGTATATACATCCACAACGTTGATGGATTTACTGCTACTATCTACGGGCAACTGAAAGCCGCTTTATTCAATCAATTTGCACCGAAAGAGAAAAGTAAGCGGAGAAAAACGAAAATAACTGATCTAGGCTTTGATGAAAATGATCTTTGGATTGCTGCTGTAGCTCTACAACACGGTCTTACCGTTGTGTCAGCCGACAGCGACTTTCAGAGGATTCGGGAAGTAAGGGCATTGTCCATTGAATCTTGGTTGTAAATTTTATGTACTTTGGGAGAGAGCGTTGAAAATTTTTACTTGAAAAATAAGTATAAATACATAATTTTATTTACACCTTTTTCTTAAATCTTTATCGATTCTACACTGTAGCAATATTGACCCAACATTATTGCGAAGCTATGACAGAGGAAGTATAGTTTGGTTAATTTGGGTGCATCACCAAGAATCTGTCGAGCAGTTAACTTTGTTTTCAAACACTGAATTTAGCTCAAAAAACACATTAAAAAATTTGAGATATCTTCCACCGATTAACTGTAATAAGGTATTGCTAGAGAGCAAGTCACGAATTTTTGAATTTCAGCAGGATGAAAAAGAAAATAATTTAATTAGAAGACAAACAAAACTGTTTGATATCACATCTATTCCTTGCGAATGTCAGCTAGATCCTGATACTATTAACCCTCTGAGTTTGCCGCTCCAGCCATTAAATTTTGCTACAGAAGTTAATCAATTTGATAACGCTTGCATTTATTTTATTTTAGATAAAGCACTTCCGTTAATTTTATATATAGGTCAAAGCAAAAACTGCTGTAAGCGTTTGCGTACACTTAATTATTCTTCGAGTGGCGCTCATCATCGCAAAAAACAAATTGAGTCCTATCAACAATTAAATCAAAATTACGGATTTTCATCATCTATTTACATCGCCCGTTGGGACTTACCTATTCTTTTGGAAGAAAAGTATCGGTTAGAGTTAGAAAAAAGCTTAATTTTGAAGTGGTATCCTCTTTTCAATCAACAGAACCAAGAATCAATTTTGTGGAGCAATTACTTAGTCAAAATATAGCTAAAATACTATCGTTCTGCTTTGATTCGCGTTATAAAGACCATTTAAGAGTGAATAGTTGAGTCAAACATGGATGATTTTTAAACCTATTGTTAATCTCTGCCAACTTAACAGGCGATCGCTTTCCTTCCAAACTGTATAGAAACTGGTACAGAGGAAGCGTATATACAAACCTATCCAGGCTTGTATTGACTACTGCGATGGGCTACGCCCGACCAAAGGTCATCGCCCATGCCTAGACGATCACGGCTGGTGGTTTGTAAGCTGGTCTGTTTCAATATCTGCTGCACCAGATGCCTAGTGTTTGCTATCAATTTTGATATCAAAGCAGGAAATTACAGAACTAGCATTACTAATTAACACCTGCCTACTACCGCAAGTAGTATTTTGCTCTCTACTCCATGTTTTGATTGATGCTCCCCCCTACCCAGGTATGATAGACGTTATTGGAAAACTGTATTATCAATAACGACGCAGTAAGCACTTATGCCTAACGAGCCAATTTGGGGAGAGCTAGTTAAAGTTGAGTTGGAGGCGTGTTTAGATGCCCCGATCGCCAGATATTTTGACGCACAGCTAGACACTGATCCAGATGTGTTGGCGCAGCTGTTGGCAGATAAGCGCAACCCCAATACTCGACGGGCTTATGAAAAGGATTTGAAGGATTTCTTTATCAAGATGACTTTATTACCGCCAAGTGGTGATAGTGTGCTGGAGTTTCTGCACTTGCAGCGAGAGCAGGCAGTAATGGTGGTGCTGAAATACAAGGCGATGTTGATTAAATCTGGGCTGCGGGAGGCAACCATCAATCGGCGGTTGGCGGCGATAAAGTCGTTAGCGAAGATGGGGCGGAAGTTGGGAGTGTGCAATTATTCCCTGGAGGATGTTTCAGGAGAGAAGGTCAAGGCGTATCGGGATACGCGGGGTGTTGATAGCAAAGCGATATCTATTGTAATTCAGCAATTTGATCGGGAGACTTTGATTGGTAAACGCAACTATGCAATTTTTCTGGTGCTGTGGGGTTTAGCGTTGCGTCGCCAGGAGATATGTCATCTTAATGTGGGGGACTTTGATTTTTATGGACGCAAGTTGAGGGTTTTGGGGAAGGGTAAGGGAACGAATGAAGAGTATTTGGATATGTCTAAGGATGTGGCGGCTGCTCTTGCAGATTGGTTGATAGCGCGAGGGGATTTGAATGCTAATTTACCGATATTTACAGCGTTAGATTTTCATAACGAAGGACATCGCTTAACTACTGATGCCATCTATAAAATAGTGGCTACTGCTTTTAAAAAGGCGGGGGTTAAGAAACCCATGTCACCACATAGGGTAAGGCATTCGGCAATTACGGCGGCACTCGATGCGACTGATGGGAATATCAGAAAGGTGCAGAAGTTAAGCCGTCATGCTGACCCGCGAACGCTGATGATTTATGATGACAACCGGAATAAAGACTTGTGGGAGATGTCAGAATTGTTGACGGGTATGTTGAAGTATTCCGAGTAAGAAAAATTAATTGACTAACTATAGTAGATTGCTCTTATTCAATAACTGGTAATTCAATCTGTTTGATAAGATATTTTTACGGAACTTATCAAGTCACCTACAAAACGAAACTCAGTCCAAATAATTCTCAAGGGTAGGAGTATGAAATCAGATGTATTAGAGCTATGTCATCAAGAGTTTAAAAATAATTCTGTGAGGTTTTTGTCAGCAATCGCAATTGAGCCTGGATATTTTCAAAGCTTTGAAGAGATAGTGCAGGCTGTCTCGCTTGAAAGCGCTATCCCATACAAAGATTTAGTATCTTATGAAAAGGACTTTCTTCGTGGTTGGGATGAGGTTTATGAAAAGGCTTATGCTGAGGCTTACCGACGAAAAAATGGGGAAAGTCCTAACTTGAACTGGTTTGATAAGCTTGGCTGAAGCCAAAATATTTCTCGGAGTGCTTTAAATCCTTGGACAGGAAATCAATCATGATTATTGATACATTAATTTTAGTAGTTTTAAGTATCAAGTGACGAAAAGGGAATTTTGAAAAATGATGAAAAACGCTATTTATGAAGGGGACTACTCCCTAATAATCACTAATTACCCTCCTTTTTCCGAGGTAGAACCTGGCAAGCCTGTCCATGAGGCTCATATATTGCCTGGAAAGCAAGAAGGTGCTTATTTCGCAGGAGAGTACGCGAAATGCGTGGAAGCTTCAGATGCTTTTTTTGAAGATTACGAGCGCTACTGTAATGAATTTAAAAACGAAGATTACTAAGTAGGAATTATGAGTGAATTAAGTAAACCAAAGGCAACAATGGAGCGTCTTAAACGCATGATCCTAGCTAGCTGGTTAGTCGAAGTTCAGAAGGAGCTGATTAAGCGTGATCAGAATGCATTACTAATAGACTTAGAAAATTGCCATCTCTACGATAAAATGACACCACAGCAAGCCGTTGATGCAGTTATTAAGTTACAAGAAACAGAAATAAATACGGGTTAGCCGATCCAAGTGAAAAAAATGGAGAATTATGAACTTTAACGAAAGACAAATTATTCAACAAGCTAAACGCCGTCTGGATGGATGGACAGAAGAAGATGGTTGTATGTATTTGGATGACTCATCCCCTGATGAGTATGAGCCTGAGCCAATAATAGCGGTGTTAGGTGCAGATCCTAACTCAGAAGAAATAAAAAAGATTTTTGAAGATCAAGCGAAAACTTGAAAGGCAAGACAATCTGACGAAAACGGGATTTTACCTATGCACATAAACGAATCAGATAAAATTGATATTGACGCAGCATTAGCTCGAATAAAATGCTATTTAGATACTTTTGGACAGCATATAAGTTGCCTTGATTACTCTATTGAATGTTTGGAAAATTTAAAAGAGGAGATAAAAGAAGGTAATGCTGAAGCAATTAATGATTATTTGTATGGCGCTCTATCTCGAACGAAACAGATAAAATCAGAACTAAGTGAAGATATTAAAGTAATTAAAGGATACTTGTCTTATTTTGTTGAATCATCTGAAAAAATATTTACCAGACCAAAGGAATTATGAGCAACGAAAAATTACTATACATTTTTCACATGAAGGACGGAACAGAATTTTGTGAATTCGCACTTACCTTACAAGAGGCTCTAGAAAAATGCGAGATACAACTTTCAAACTGTAATTGCATAATGACAAGCTCTAAATATTCAATTGTGACTGTAACGAAATAAAAATTATGACTATAAAAGAACTGGCTGAAAATCAATTACAAGTTCTTACAACTTCTTGACAAAATGGTATGTACGAAATTATTGAATGTAGACTTTTCCGCCCAAGCAAGACAATTTATTTGATTTGGAATTCAAAAACGGGAGTTTTCCCCACAGACCGCTTTTATATTTCTCTAGAGGAGGCAGAAATAGCTAAAGGGCATTTGGGGCCTCCAGAAGGCTGTTTCAAAGCAATAAAATGACAAAATGAGGATTTTGAATAATGAAAATATATTTTGGAAATTTAGTTGCACTAATCAGAAAATCTAATTTTCATCCTGATAATACTCAAGTACTAGAAATAAGATTTCTCGATAACCCAAATTTCAATTTGGGGCATGATTACTGCGGCACTTTTCAAGATTGCATTAGAGAAGCTACAGCAAGCTTTAAAGATTTGGCTAAATTTAGCTAATTTAGAATAAAAAGCTATGACCAGAGGCAAGATCAGTGGGTAAAAGAAAATTAAAACCCGGCGATCTAGTTACTTTTAAATCGCACGATGAACAGTGTAAGCCATTTCAGAAATTCGGTACTGTAAAACACTATGTTTATCCACACTTTCACCCAGACGGATACATTGAAATTGTGGATGAAGTCGGCGACACAATTCTTTTCGGCAATGCGGGTAAAGGGATTCAGAAAGCCAAGTGACAAAATGGAGAAAAATGCCATACTGATTAAGTGGTAATCGTAGCTAAAGTAGTCCACGAGACAAAATGGAGATTTTGACCAATTTAGTTTTTTGGTAACTGACACTCTTCGCCATTACTGGACAATAAATGCCCAATTGCGAATAACAGAAAATAATACTCCCGCAGTTTTTCATAGTGCGAAAATTCCTGTCAGTGTTGAACTTGCAGGCTTTTAGTATTTATGTCGTCAAATCAGAGGGGATTGAAAAATGACATCCCAAATAACTGACCTAATAATTGTCTATCAAACAGAAATTTCTTACCCAGAAGGAGATGACATCCACTTAATAGAAGGGCGAGTTTGGGAATTAGATCAAAATCTCGAATTAACCACTGAAGATATTTTTGAGATTGTGTGTCAAGAATACCACCTAAATGCTGAGTTGATAGAAAAAGAACTAAATTGTAAATGTCCATTTGCATTAACTGGCTTTTTAATGGAGTTAGAACGGACAGAAGTTTCCTATTATTTGAAAATTGAAGAAATGGTTGAGGGAGAATAAATATGCTTGTCATGAATAATGACTTTATTGACCAGCTACGTGAAGAATTAGATATTTGGGATAATTCTCCAACGGAGTGTGATGGGCATAGCAAAGTTCTCTCTACTATTTTATTTAATAAGGGTATTGAACATATAATTTGCTACGGTTCATTCCAATGGATTGGGCATGGTCAAGTGTCACCGCATTATTGGATTGAGTTGCCGAGTGGGAACCTAACAATTGATTATCGAGCCAGAATGTGGTGTCGTGTTATGGAAAATCCACAATTAGTTGATGTAGAAGTTCCGCACAGTATATTTAATCCTGCATATTGGAATCAGGTTCAATACACCAAGATACAACAACAGATTCCAGAAGATTTCGGCGTACCTCTAGAAGACTGGTTGTTTAAAATCTTAACTGTATCTATTTAAGCGACTAATTATAGTAGATTAATCGTAATTGAAGAAATGGTAATTAAATCGCTACGCATTTTTATAATCAGGAAATGCCCCAAAAATCTCAGTCACGTTATCCAGAAAATTGGTCAGATATCGCTCTTGATGTCAAACAATCTGGGGTACAAGTATCATCGGAACAGAAAACCGGGATAAGAAGCATTACATGAATACTACAAAAAATTTTAGGTGCTGAAACTCTTGATTTATCGTTAGGCAGTAGTTAGTGATTTGAAAAGTGAGCTACTACAACTTTCAAAAAAATCCTTACGCAATAAGGCTTTTAAGCTTAACCCAGTTTTCTGTTCCATTGATACTCACACCCCTATTATCAGGTTTACGAAGGGGGTTAGGGTTATATGCAGTAGGGAGTCGCATATAAACGTACTCACATCTGACCCCATCAAATTTAGTATCGGTGGTAATGCCCCAATCTTGAATGAATGCACCAGTGAGAGTTGCACCTGTAAAGTCTGTGTGGTCTAGTTGAGTCTGCACTAGCTTGGCTCTAGATAAATCTGCTTCTTGGAAATTAGCTTTACTTAAATTTGCACCAATAAAACTTATATCTACCAAATTGGCTCCTTGAAAATTGACTCCTCGCAAGTCTTCACGGTCAAAATTTTTGTCTTCAGAACTTACGCATTGACAAAAAAGACAATAAATGTAGTGTAGAAAATCAGAAAATAATAGGCGATCGCTAGCAGTAGAGGACTGGAAAGATGGATAATTTACACTGTCTCTATTGAGGGTATGGCAATCAGAGTAACTACCAAGCCATCCACGGCAAAGTGTG
>NZ_WBKM01000341.1 GCF_015714725.1 Nostoc sp. WHI | reverse complement strand
TTCTTCCAGACCACTCCTCGATATTTTTCAACTCTAAAAGTTTCGTTACATCCTCTTTAAAATCTGATAATGAATCGGCAAAATTTAGATTTGCATATATGTTTTTCTCCATAAAAGTAGATACTTCCTATTTCAAAACTATTCCTGAAAAGAAATTTTACCTTTTTTATAGTCGCAACAATGTACAGAAACCTCGTTTTTAGCACAGGTTGTGTCTTCTAACGAATATTACTCAGGTCATTGTATTAAATGTTTAATATGTACGTAAGAGTTTATTAGCGATCGCTCTCCAGGTGGGGTTATCTCACAAAATCGCATTGCTCCCCTTTAAAGGTGAGTTTGCCCGTGTTATTACCTTCAAAACCGCATATCCCCAAACTCTAATTGATAACTTTTCAAGCAAGGATAAGGAACCCCATATTGCTATCTCAGTGGATATGCTCGACACTGGGATTGACGTGCCAGAGATAGTCAATCTGGTGCTTTTCAAACTTGTACGCTCCAAAACTAAGTTCTGGCAGATGGTAGGACGGGGAACCCGTCGCTGCCCCGATCTATTCGGTTTAGGGCAAGATAAGCAATTCTTCTACCTGTTCGACTATTGCCAGAACTTGGAGTTTTTCGAGCATAATGCTGAGACGACTGATGCCCCAATAGGTAAATCCTTGGGTACGCAGTTGTTTACTGCGCGATTGGAGTTAATCACAGAGCTAGATAAAAAGGTTGTTGAGGTTGGCAATACTACAATCAAAGAACCTCAAACCTTCTCTGAAGAACCAAAGACCGATGCAGAATTGCGGCAGCAAGTGGCTAATCTACTCCACACAGAAGTTGCAGCCATGAATAGCGACAACTTCGTAGTGCGTCCTAAGCGACGACTGGTAGAAAAATATGCTAGTTCCCAAGCATGGGTATCGCTATCGGGCGAGGACTTTACCGAACTGAGCCAAGAAATAGCGGGTTTGCCCTCCCAATTGGAAGCGGAAGCAGAAGAGACAAAAAGGTTTGATGTTCTCGTGCTGAAGTTGCAATTAGCAATCCTGCGCTCGGAGCCTGCCTTTGAGCGTTTACGAGAACAGGTGAAGTCACTTGCCTCTTTGCTAGAGGAGAAATCCGCTATCCCATTAGTACGGGAGCAGTTGCCTTTGATCCAGGATGTACAGACCGACGAATGGTGGCAGGATGTTACATTGCCCATGCTGGAGGTACTACGAAAACGCCTGCGCTTTCTAGTAAAGCTGATTGAAAAACAGAAACGCCAACCCATTTATACCGACTTTGAGGATGTGATGGGGGATGAGATCACAGTAGAGTTACCTGGCTTTACATCATCGGATAACTTTGAGAAGTTCCGAGCTAAAGCAAGGGCTTTTTTGCGATCGCATCAGGATCATGTAGTTATCTTCAAACTGCGGACAAACAAGCAACTTACTTCATCCGACCTGTCCGAGCTAGAGAGAATACTGGCACAGAGCGGTGTGGGTGCTGAAGAGGATATCATCCACGCTAAAGAAGAGTCACAGGGTCTGGGTTTGTTCGTTCGCTCCTTGGTAGGGTTAGATCGTGAGGTAGCCAAACAGGAACTAGCTAAGTTTCTATCAGGTAAAAATCTGAACTCTAATCAAATTGAGTTTGCGAATATGATTGTGGACTACCTAACTGAACATGGCGTAATGGATGCTGCGCTCCTCTATGAATCCCCATTTACCGACATTACACCACAGGGGCCAGATGGATTATTTACCTCGTCCCAAGTAGACGAATTGGTTTCTCTGCTTGAATCCGTTTATGCGCGGGCAGTAGCGTAGAAATAAGTTAGGAAAACGTTGAACGCAGACACGCGTCTATGAAGAAGCGCCAGCTTCAGATACAGTAGCCCCTACATCTGGTTTGACCTCCTTCGCCTTCTTTTCAAAAAGCTGGATTCCTGCGTCAATCACTTCAAAGCCGTTCTCTGTGCGTTGGCCAAGCTTCCCCGATACAGCCCCAGCCCAGTCTGCAAATTCTGAGGCGCTAGTCTCAGCCTTCCGCCAGCTTTTGGCATTAACTTGAGCAGTGAAGACTATGCCGTTCTGGTCAGTCAACTCGATTGCAACTTTTTTATTCTGAAGAGGTGTGGCTGTTGGTAGTGAGCCACTAAATTTTATTGTCACTTCGCTTTTGACTTCCATAGCTTACCCCTGGCTCATCATCAATTAAAATTCTTCGCTCTTGATTTTATCTTGGATTAGGTTGACCACAAGATGCGCGATCGCGCATTGCTATCGTAGTTAGATCACTTTGAAAGTAAACGTTGAGCATTCGGCTTGAACGAGAACCAAGACTCAACATTAAAAAACAAAATCTACAAAAAAAATTTACCCCTGTTTTTGACCCTTTTTTTGTCTATCTAATTGATAATTACTCTCAAGATGAACCGCCCAAACCGTGATTATTGATGCATTTATCAAGAAATATTACAGTTTTAGCACTGGTTCCTTGATTTGGCTAAATTCGTGCGTCTAACAGAACATCTCGACAAAACATCCATTTTCCCAATGATCACCAACTACATTCAACATCTCCCAATATCTATCCAATATCTCCCAAATCTCCAATTTGTTTCTTACCTTTTTATCTCTTAAACATCATCCACTCACAAAATTCTCATTAGCTCAAAAATTCCCAATAAATCCGAACAGTTCCCAATACTTATAAGAAGTCTCCCATTTTGTGGTAGAGTCGATGCCCGGTATTATCCGGGGCACCTCTCTGTTAAATCTGGGCGTGCGACTTTCACCGCACCCAGCTTCCGATGTTCTCAGCTTCCGCTTTTGCTCATGTGTTCGTAATCGTGGCAGCTTTCATGAATTGCTTCAAGATTATTTCTCTTCCAGTTGGCATGATTTCCGTCGATGTGATGCAGATGAATCTGTTCTTCATCGATGAATTTTAAACCGCAGGAGGCACATCTATGGTTTTGCTTCTTAAGAGCAATAGAAGTTTCGCCGTCGTAGAGCTTACTGTTTCGTTCGCTCCAGTAGGCTGTATCTCCGTCATAGGGAGATTTGGTTCCTTTGACTATGACGTGTTTGTTTTCGGAGTAAGGAACTGCTGGAAATGCCTTTTTTATTAGCTCCTGGCATGAGTGACTATTTTGTTTGGTTTCCTTGTTGAATACCTTAAAAGCTCTATGATTGATGTGCCATAAGGAAAACTTTGACCCATCCATCTTGCAGAACTTATGGTAATTTCTCCATCCTCTAACTATTGGTGCTAGCTTTTCAGCCTTCACCTTAGAACCATAATTCGAGTTGTTAACGATGTGTTTTACTTTCTTACGGAATGCTTTGAAGTTGTCCACTGAGGGAGTACTTCTGAACTTTCCGTTTTTCTGGACTTTAAAGTGCCAGCCGAGGAAATCAAACCCATCTGTCGCTGCGGTTACTTTGGTTTTCTTTTGGCTTACATTCATTCCGCGTTTGCGGAGGAACTCGCTGATTCTTTCAAGTATCTCATTCGCGTCATCTTCGGGTCGGAGTATAATAACCATGTCATCCGCGTATCGGATTGACGTTTCGGCAATTAATTTTGCCGATGTTTTAGGTGTAATCCTTTTACCCTCCTTATATTGATAGTGGTATCTGTGGACACTCTCAATTCCGTTGAGCGCGATATTTGCTAATAGCGGGCTGACCACTCCCCCTTGAGGTGTACCCTGTTCGGGGAATTCTGGGTTGACTCCTGCCTTGAGGCATCGGAATATACCGAGTTTTAAGCCAAAAGGGGCGATGAGTTCGTCCATTATGGCTGAGTGGTTAATCCTGTCGAAGCACTTTTCGATATCGAGTTCGATAACTCGTTTTTCCATTCCATTGCAGTGAGTGTTGAGGTTAGTGAAGATGTACTTCTGTGCATCGTGGGCAGAGCGAGTAAACTCAGCGAGTTCCTCACGAAACTCGCTGGTCTTCAAAACCGTGCTTGAACCTTTAAATTCACACGGCTCCTCAGTGACTTGGTGCTTGTCACGCATTCCTCATTACCAACATATCCTCCTCCCAAAACCAATTCATTTCGGAGGGTGGTTTAGGCTTGGCACTGTTACAGCCAGATTTTCTGCCAGGACTGCCATCACTAGTAGTCTTTGTGTCGTGGCAATGTCTGTGTAGAAGTTGGGGTATGAGTATCATCAGAACAGAAAACCGGGTTAAGCTTAAAAGCCTTATTTGCTAAGGATTTTTCCGATAACGAAGGTCATTGACTTAAACTTATTATCGAGTCACTACTCAACGATCAAATAAGGGTTTCAGCTTCTAAAAATGCTTGTCTTACTCATGTAATATCTCTTAACCCGGTTTTCTGCGCGAATGCTACTCATACCCCTAATTCTAATATTGAAATTTTCAAATTTTCAACATCAGTTTCTATATTATTAGGTTCGTTGTCTGCCATAAAAGTAAAAATGTATACCAGTTTTTACTCTATTATCTGGCATACACACTGGTAGACTGTACGGTGAAACTACGGCTTGTATTGTGAAGTTTTGGCAGACAAACAACAATATAACTTCTCGTGCTAATTACGCACACTCTAAATCACTTGACACATAGACATTGCCCTTGCGCCTTTTTTCTTATTCGTTAACAATCGTAAAGCCTTCATAATCAGTTGTTCCAGCCGCAGCACCGGGTAAATTGACTGTACCAAGTAACCTGGCGGTTGCAAAGCCAGCACCGCTGGTTCCCGTGGGAGTACCTAAACTCAGACCTGGTGCGGCAAGCTCGTCTTGGAAGCCTGTGATCTCGTAGACTTGCCCAGTCTCCAGCAAAGCTAACAGTCTTTGAGTAGAGCCGGTAAGGTTAGTAAATGCTAGTCCAGAATCTCGGTTGAGATTAAGAGGTTGACCTGAAGAATTTCTCAGCACAATCGGCGCAGATAGCTGACCAGTAAGCAGATCAACTTTGTACAGGTTATTTCTGGTAGTGTCGCCTGTAGTTTCATCTGTGTTAGTGAAATCACTAGCAAGAGCGCGAGTTCTACCAGGATTGAGATTATCGATAGCTAATCCATCGGCAAATTTTCCAGGGTTGGTAGGTTGAGTTCCTTGTGTTCGTGCAGCAGTAGTAGCTCCGCCAAAGCTGTCTACAAGGCTAAGAGTTCCAGGGTTAGCTGTAGTAATTTTATAAAGAGAGCTTCCTACTGGCACTCCATTACTGCTACTTTGATTCCCTGAAATGTTGTATAGAACAATTGGTTGACCAGCTGCTGAAAAGTCACGTCCAAAGTCAGCACCTGAATCAAATCCAAAACGCCTTAGGTTTGATGGTGTACGCGTTGGTAAACTTATGACTGGAGCAAAAGGCGCATCAATATTACTAACTCGGATACTTGGTTGAGGGTCAGGATCTCCGAGACGAGGTGCATTAACGGCACTTATCCTTCCAGTAATAGGGTTAGTACCTAACCCTCCTAAATTTGCATTAGGAATATTTGGAACACGGATATTACCTATAAGCTGAGGGGTAATTGGCCATGGGCTAGGAGAAGGAGGAATAGGAATAGGAATAGGAAAGCGCCATACTGGGCATAGTCCATCAGTATCAGGATCATAAAAATTAGGCCTTCCAATTGTATAGCCGTAAAGAGTCATGGTAATTCTCTCCTTATTGAAACTTCTAAAGCTCTAAAAACATTGCAAATATATGAACTGACCTACAAATGCCAGTATTAGCATCAGTTGCTATAACAGGCAACTAGAATATTATTATTGGTAATAAATTTAAAACTGCAATACTGTATTTACACTCTACAGTTCACCATAAAACTTCATAAGTGTGGGTTAGATTAATATTAAGTTTTCCTTATGGCTTAATTAAATTTTTCTAGAGTTATTTCAAGCTCTAAATAAGCATTTATTTTTTCTTCAAAAATTAATTATTGATTCAACCTGCAATAATTTTAGTGACTTAATAAATTATTTTGTCAAGTCAAATTTATACATAAACAGCTCTAATAATATTTTTTCATTTGCTTTGAGGCGATCGCATCGCATCTTACACCGCGCACCCAACGTATCCATCCTCTAAGAAAATCTTTTAATGAGTGCGACGCCCTTTTATGGAGCGATCGCGTTCAGCGTCTCGTAGAGAGGAAATCTCAGGCTATGGCTGGGCTTGGGTCAAGAGAGCGCTGCGCTCTTGAGGAATTTTAGGCAGGGGGCGGGCGATCGCAGTAATCAATTTGAATTTGGAATTTATAAAAACTATTAACAATACTTGAATTAAGTATCAAATAACTGTATTGTATCAATACCTTCGCCAAAAAAAGAGGTGGTCTAGCTTTTGCCAAAATAGCTCAACACAAGAGGGGGAAAGATTGTTATGCAAAACGTCAAACCCAAGTCCAGACGGGCAGGACAGTCTAAATTACTTACACAAAAACCATATAGGATTTTATGCTCAATACCTAGTTGACTAGGAGGAAAAAATGTTCAAAAAATTCTCACGATTCCGCAGGCTCATTGTATTTAGTAGCACTTTGCTGGCGCTAACTTTAGCACTGGTTTTGATAATAGCCCCAATGGTGAAAGCCCAGCTACCAATAGTCTATAAGGGCAGTTTTGTTGCTAAAGCACAAACAGAGACAAGACAGGTATTTCGACCAATCTCTGATGCTGAACGACTAAGCCAAAGCCATCATTTTTTCGTCCCAAGTGTGACGGGTCGTCCTCTTGTACCTAATTTTCGAGTTGTAGTGCTTGAATGGAAATTACAATATTTCGTCAATAATGATTCCGATGGATTTTACGGGCTAGTTGTAAACAACAAAGGGGGTAGCGATCTCAACGTTAATTACAAAATTTATGAACTTTTGTTTTGAGCATTTAACAGATGAAGTAGATGATTGGGGTTTGAGAGTAACTTGATGACCGAGATAATCAACCCTGGTAGTAAAAAAAACTGCGATGTCCGTATCCTTTATAATAATCATGGCGGATACTTGAGTATCTAAAAGTGCGAGTATGCGAATATCTGAGTACTTGCATACTCGCACTTTTAGATACACAAAACTAGTAACTTCATAGCTTTTAGCTTTGCTTACGCCCTTCAAGCCATTCTTCTATTCGTTCTTCTATCCATTGGGAAAAGTCCTCTACCCCATCCTCTAAGAATGCAGCCTTCATTTTTTTCTCAATTTGCTTATTTATATAGATAGTGGTTTGTCTGTAATCGGGGTGCGATCGCTTCCCGCCCTTTTTTTTAGAGGAAATTTCAGGGTCAGGCTGTGACTCTTGCTCTTTATCCCGGGGTATGAGTATCATCAGAACAGAAAACCGGGTTAAGCTTAAAAGCCTTATTTGCTAAGGATTTTTCCGATAACGAAGGTCATTGACTTAAACTTATTATCGAGTCACTACTCAACGATCAAATAAGGGTTTCAGCTTCTAAAAATGCTTGTCTTACTCATGTAATATCTCTTAACCCGGTTTTCTGCGCGAATGCTACTCATACCCCGGTTAGAAGAAATTTATGACAAGCTCTCTGAATTGAGAGAAAAGACAGAATGGACGTTTGATTTTCAAAACGAACTTTGGGAAATTTATCCAGGTAAACCTAACTCCTAGCTTCTAAAAACCCTACGAACCTTATTTTACAGTTTTGTAGGGTTGCAGAAATATTTGGAAGTATCTGACGAGCAGGTGTTGGGCGCATCTGCGAGTTTGGCGATGCTGTCACCAGTTGGGGGAAATGTCGGGAAATATGCTTATCACGGCATCGGAACAAAAGCTGAACACACAAAGACTTGATCCCTAAAGCAACGGGACTTCAAAGTGTGATCGCACTTATTGGGAAACGGGACTATCACACCATCCATTCCACCCAATCGGGCGCAAAGGCCACCAGTTGAGCAAACTTATCAGGGTCAACATCCTCAAACTCCAGCATCACGCCGCAACGCTCATCACTCGTCAACGTACTGAGTAATTCTTTTACATCATCAACCCCATCCTCTAAACGTTCAATCGCCAGCCGAGCGTAATATTTAACCCGTTCCCACCAAGAATCACTGAGTTCTTCCTCTGTGTCCATACCCCCCCGATTATTATCTCCATCTTCATTAATGGGGGGTGTGGACGGCGGGTTAATCCCATATTGAGACTGCATTCTAGCCTTATGTGCCGCATCTCGCTCAAGTGACTCTTGGCGTTTGCGTTCCTTCTCCTCCCGTTGCCGTTGACGATACTCCAATACCTGTTGGGCAAACTCGACATCCTCAGTATTGAGCCGATAGTACCTAACGCGCTGCCCATCTTCAAGCGGTCGCCGCGACTCAGTGGACAAACCCAGTTGCGAAAGATACTGGCTCAAAATCCACACAGGAGACTCCGATAGCGGAATGGTCAGGTTGAGGATACCTTTAACGTGAGATGCGTTGCACTTGGAAAACTCAGCCAAAGTCTGAATCATCGCTTCGTCGCCTTTAATCTCAACCCCAGCCATCAGATCCATCAGCACAGCCCTGAGTCCCAGCCGATGACGCATTAACCATGCGGTAGAATGATTGCTCCAGTCAGTGCAAATAGCCAAGCGATCGCGTTCCGATTTATCGCGTTCGGCAACCACAGAGGGCGGTGGAACAAACTCGCGCCCCTGGTCATCAGTGACCATTTCCCCAGGCATTGCCAATATCGCTTCAAGTGCGACAATTTTTTTAATTAAGCGTCCCCCGTCATCTTGCTCAACCAGTTCCGGGGTTACGCTCATGCCGTAAGTATCCTGTATGCGGAACTTCTCACACTCCAGCACCTCCTCCGGTTTGAGATAGTCTTGGTGCTGCCTACTCGTGTAAGTCCTTCTGTCAATATCTTTGGCATTCGCCACCAAGCGATAATGTTCTTCATCAATGGCAATACCAGCCGCTTTCATCCACCGCGAAGTCGCTTCATTACCTCCATCCCCGGCAGAAACAATGGTATTCCCCATCTCCTCCAGAAGCGATCGCAAATCAGCCCGTAAATTATTAATCGACCAATTCCGTTGCCCCTCAATCTGACAACTAGCATCTAATGCCCAATCCTTCTCAGCCCCACGTTTTCCTGTCTCGCGGTTAATGCGAATCAGAAACGCGGTCATTTCATTCGTTTGAAGAATCCTTTCCTTGATGCGACGGGCATTGGTTTCGGCGTAACCAAAGGGAGGGCGCGGTGCAACCCAAACGTACATGGGGACATCTGGACGATACCGCCATAATTGCTGGGCGCATTCTGTAGCCGACTGCGAGACAGCATGAAACACGCCAAACACGGCATCAAAATGATAGCTGGAAATGTCAACCCCTGAACTGAGACTGGGAGTAATTAAAAAAGCGTCAAGATCCTTAATAGCAATGTTAATCTCCCTGATGAAAATCACATTCTCTTCAGAGCCGCTATTTTCCGAGTGAATAGCCCACACCCGTAGCTGTCGGTCTTCGACTGATTCCAGTGTTTCATCATCAGGCGTATCTATTGATACCCCATCATTCAGCGCTCGTTCCAACTTTTTGATGAATCGCTTGCTGTCGCTGACCATCATCAACTTTTTACCCGACATGAGTTGAGCGTGGAACTCGGCAACGATTGCGCTGCTGTTTCTCCCTTCGTACCAATGAACTTGACGACCACCTGAGCGATACTGGTTTTTGATGATGAAAGGTTTTTCGCCAGCCGGTCGCAAATTCATGAAGAACTCAATGGTCAAATCATCCAAGTGAGCATCAGCTAAAACAACCAGCTTGGCGTTGTAAACTAGATACTCCAGCACTTCCAGAATAGCCCCCCGGTGTTCCTTGCAAGTTTTGGACTTCAGTAGATGGGCGAGATACTGGCAGGCTTCATCAATAAATAGAATGTCATAAGCCTGTAAATCATTTGCCATTTTATACAGAGAATCCACGGTAATGCTGAGAGCTTTTACCTGACCCCAGTCACCGCAAGAAATCGCGGAGTACATTGCTGTTTGTAAGCGATCGCTGAGATTCTTGAGCAAAGTAACCCGATGCCCATTGTTCAAAAAACTGAGTTGGGGGTTATCTCTTCTGAGAACTGCCAAGATTTCAGTCTTTCCTGTTCCCATATCGGAAACCAAACCAACTAACCCCGATTGAGGTAGGGAGTGAATTGCAAGTGAGAGATAGCGAGTATTCACCGTTACATTGGGCTTGTATTTATGGAGTCCCCTAGCTCGGTTAATGAAAAATCTTTGCTTGTACTCGCTGATTCTCAAGGCATCAGCAATCATCGTGGTGACGGCTTTATCCGCTTTTTTACCCAAAGCCACAACCCAATCGTCAATTCCTTTCTCTGGCCCTGGCAGCAGCGCTACTTCACATTGGCAGCAAAGTTGTACAATTGCAGAAGCTGTGCGGCGTGTGGCTTGAAAAATCTGCTGTTTGGTTTTGGGTTTGCTTTCGTAGTCGAACAGAACAACGAATTTACGCCCCTTTTGAGTCATTGGGACTAAATCAGGGTGCAGTCGTTCTAAATCCTCCTTGCCCACTCGACCATTCCAGATTCCAGGGAGTGCGATCGCTACAAATCCCAAAGTCAGCAAACAACCAGCCTTCTTCTCGCCCTCTGTAAGGATTACAGGGATTTCGGGATGTGCCATTACCCAAGCCCAAAAACCTAACGCCTCTCCTTCTTCGGTAACGGTAATATGTTCTGGCATCGGCACGTTATACCGGAGTGATACCAACCGCCATAAATGTAGGGGCAGTCTCAAGTAGGTAACTCGGTTGGGAGTTTTGGGCGGTGACTCGTACTTGACTGGCTTTTGAGTTTGCTGCTGTGTAGTCTTGTCCCATTTAAGGCGGGGGTAATCTGGTTTCATCCGTCCCCAGTCCATCGCCAACCAATCATTAAGCGGGTCAAGTCCGCTAACCCACCATGCACCGGCCTCCGCGTGGGCATATCGTTTCAAGTACCCATCACGCAGTCGCCCATCGTTACGTCTGGCAGTTTGAGGTAGGGCGCATAACAGATATTCGTACACTGAGGGGCCACTAAGAGAACGGACATTCAAAGCTGTTAACTCTGGGTCAACACCTGAACCAATAACCCACTCTTGCCAATGGCTTTGAGTTAGTTGGTCGTTTCCATTAGCTTCATTGATGCTAATTACATTGGTTTGTGCCATTTTGATAACCTCCGATAATGGTTGTATTCATCGGAGCTACCCACTGTTAATGGCTAAAGTAGCAGTGCTGATATCAAGTGTTGCCAATGGCTAACCACTTTATCTCTACTCAGTAAAGAAAAAATTTCAGATTTACAAGAAACCAATCGTCTTGACTAAAAGGCCTGAAATTAAGAGCATGAAACTCTCATGATTAGTTTTATAGGGTTGATGTCACCTGATTAAAGCTGTGCTAACTTTACCTCAACTACGCAAACATTGTTAAACTGAGATTGTTATATAAACGGTTAGTAGCCTAATTGCTAGGCGTATGTCTTGCGTATGGGCAGCTAGCCGATTTCTTATTTTTTACTTGCTTCCAAAGCTGACCAAGCGGCTGGTGTAATGTTTGGAATTAGTTTACGAATAGTCAAAAATGCAGAAATCAGCCCTATGCTTTAGCTCAAGGCAAAATAAAACAGCTTTTAATTGAAAAAACAAAATATTCACGATGCTATCCTCATATACGAGGCATCTAGGCGTAAAATTCGTCCCTAAATTATTTGCATCTAAGTAGCTCTTGCTGACATTTCGCTTTAAATCTAGAGTCGGGGAAAATTGTAGCGCCAGATGCCTTTTTTGCAATTTGTCCAAAAAAAGGCATAAAATATCCGACCCTGTATGCTAAGATTACGAACAGGGGTCGAGTCGTGAGGCCTCGTTAGTTCTTCAAACAATTTGGTGTCTGTCTGACCCGCCAAAGTCTTGGACATCAATACTGTTATCTAACGACTCCCCTTACCATTTTGACTATCCGAATATACTGCTAGTGTCGTTGCCCCCTCCTTTTTGTATTGATTGATTTCAGTCTGATTTGCAGACTTACTTTGGTAAGGTTAGCATGAAAAGCTGCTTGACAGTATCAAAACAGGCTAATCTGTTTTGTTTTGCAGGCTTGCAAATACTCAGGCATTTGCCTGAAAAACAAATCCACTCGCGCTATCCACCCTTTCAATAGACAGTTAACTCTTGAAGCAGTGTGCTTAAGCAGTTGAGTAAGCCATTTTATCAACGGTGCTAGTTCATCTAGCACCGTTTCAGTTTTTTCTAATCGAGAACATATATCTTGAACCATGTTTTCCTTTAATACTATTCGTGCGGTGTTTGGTGCTGTTCGGTTAACCATTGCAGTGCTAGCACTCTTAAAATGTGGCTCATATTCGTTTTCATGCTTGTGCAAGCCTGCTTGAGTTGCTCTCGTTCATCTTCCAGCATGAAAACCCTGACCTCTGCTGCACCTTCTTGGCGACTGGTAACTATTGGAATGCTCATAATAAGCTCTGTTTGGCTATCTGTGTTATACGGCTCTTGCTCATTAGTATAACATTCAGGCGAATTGCTGTGTGATACGGATGAAGAGATTTCTTCTGTTAATTTTTGTGATGACTCTGGCTCAATAACTTTTTTGGAGGTTCTAGATACCCCTTTTGTACTAAGACTTCTTTTATAAGTTCGTCCAATAAGCTGCTAACAGTTTTATCCTCATCCTCTGCCCATCGCTCTAGCGCTTGTTTTACATGATCGCTCGTGACAAACATTACTCGTGGTCTTTTACCTGCTGGCATTTTTTAACTTTAAATTGTGTACCTCAGTCAAGACAGTAGCTAATTCTCAGATACTTAGCTACAATCTGTCTGATTTTTTTTGAGAAAAGTAAATTAATTCTTTTATTTATGCTGATAATTCTCTGAGAAAATGCTACTTTAAAGTTGTCAGCCAAAAACAGCCACTCAACAAAGGCAATAGAAGCCAGAAAGTGATGCTTTGGCTAACCCCTAAGTGGATATCTGGCTTTATCGTGATTTGCCTAAAAATCAACGCCAAGCCAGGAAAAACAAGACTTTAACAAACAACAGAACCATGACTTCGACATACACCAATGCCAAAAATTGGCTAGTTCAAGCAGACTTGTTAGCCAAATCCGGGCTAACTGACCTTATCGCCGGGAAAGACTCAGGTGCAGGGTATGGCAAGGCAATCATCGGTGATTTTTCCATCATGATGCCAGCCGTATACTCACTTGTTCGCAACCGCAATATTAAACACCACGAAACCATCTCAAAAGATGGCTGCTGGGTGCGTTATGTAGAAGGTTCGCGGCTTGACTTAAAAGATATTCAATTCTTCTGGGGCAGTGCGGCGATCGCACAAAGTGATCACACCCTGTTGCACGAAGATAAAGCCAAAAAAGCAGAACTGGCACTAGAAAGCATCCTTGCAGACTTAGCAGTTCTGAATATTCCCAATGGGGTCAAACTTTCAATTAGTTTAAGCAACCATAACCCGGAACGCTGGGCAACTGAGATTAAACGCAGAGTATCAGGCACTCACACCTTTGAGCATCTGCACCCTGTAACTCGTTCCATTGTCACCAAGACAGTTGACATCGCGGTTACAGGGATTTATCCCGAAGGATTTGGAAGCATTGC
>NZ_WBKM01000301.1 GCF_015714725.1 Nostoc sp. WHI | reverse complement strand
TTTTATACTTGCGTTCTCATCTTTAGCTATTGGTTGCTGTAATTGATACTAAATATCAAAGGCTTGTTACAGATATTTTGGGAAATAATCGTCAAATGACTTACTAGCAATCTTTTTGAGATATCTCATCAAGATGAATTCTCCTGCGAATCAATATTTTATTTGTAAATAAAATCACTCCGTACTTGAATATAATTTTTAGCGATCGCACTTTTTTTGTCCGACCTCACAAAATCGCATTGCTCCCCCTTTAAAGTGTGGATAGTTGAGATTGAACCGTTCACCAATGAAATTGGCATGATCTTGGTTTTTAGCAAAGATAATGGTTTTGCCCAGGCGATCGCCACCTGCAACTTTCAACCCCCTGGTCATCAGATGCGCTAGCACCTTGTCTACAGTATCTTGATTAAATAGCCACTTATTGACTGCTTCTGCTTCTACGCGCTCCGGTGCGTTGCCTTCGTCATCCCATTCCAGAGCGTCCCACTCTTCCCTCTCTGCTTCAGAAAGTTCATCATAATTAATCCCCTGGCGTTGAAACTTCAGGGGTACTGATACAGCTTTGGGCGGTACGAGAAAGCCATCATTTACGGCATCTTCAAGTTGGTAAGCATCGGTAGGTACGCCGTTTTCTAGGTCAAATAGTCCGTAGGTATTGCGGTCTATTTCATCCTTGGGCGTGGCGGTTAGTCCTAGTAAGAGAGAATCGAAGTAGTTGAAGATGGTGCGGTATTTCTGGAAAACTGAGCGATGGGCTTCATCAATAATTATCAGGTCAAAATGCCCTGCGCCAAAACGACGCTGCCCATCGCGGGTATCATCAATTAACCCCATCATGGTGGGATAGGTGCAAGCAAACACTCGTCCTTCGGTATCTTTCTCTGTCACCAAGTTAACTGGTGCAGCATCGGGGAGGTGTTTCTTAAATACATTGATTGCCTGATTTACCAGGGCTACACGGTCTGCTAGAAACAGTGCGCGTTTGACCCAGTTACAACGCATCAGCATCTCTACCAATGCGATCGCTGTTCTGGTTTTCCCTGCACCTGTCGCCATGACTATCAAGGCTTTGCGGTCTTTATCAGTCTCGAAGGCTTCGGTAATGCGGCGAATAGCACGAGTTTGATAATAACGTTCGGCAATGCTAGGCTTAATGGTGGCTTCTGCTAAAGATTTGCGGGTAGTCCGGCGCTGTACAAGCAATTCTAATTCGGTTTTTTTGTAAAATCCTTGCACCTGTCGCGGTGGGTAATTGGTATTATCCCACAGCCAATGCTCGTAACCGTTGGAGTAGAAGATTATTGGACGCTGACCGAACTGCGTTTCTAGACAATCGGCATATAGTTTAGCCTGTTGCTGCCCGATGCGGGGGTCGTTTCGGGTACGCTTGGCTTCTACGATCGCCAGGGGTTTACCATCGTCGCCCCAGAGTACGTAGTCTACAAAGCCTTCGCCTGATGCGTTGGGCATCCCTGTAACTTCAAACTCGCGATCGCGGGATTGATCGAGTGTCCACCCTGCTTCTTTTAGCAACAGGTCTATGAAGATATCGCGGGTTTGTGCTTCAGAATAGTCGTGAGTATCTGGCTGGGTGGTGCTGGCTTTCTTGGCTGCTGCTATCTCTGCCCGTAATCGCTTTAATTCTTCATCCAGTGCGTTTTTGTCAGCGAGAAGTGTGGAGAGTTTTTCATCGCGCTCCCGCAGTTGGGTTTCCAGTTTCTGGAGTTGCTCAATGGTTTGTTTAGGCACTGGCGCAGTTTTGGGCAGTGCTTCTGGGTTGAAAGTCAGCCCCGGTTCAGGTTTGCTACTGCGTCCGTAGGTATGTGCTAACCAGTACGCAACGTGAAAAAATTCTCGTACTGCGTTTATGGCATCGTTGACAGGGATGGGTTTAGGGCTGTGGACTGCTTGATTACCCAGTTTGATGATGACTCGTGTTTTGTTAAATACTGCCTCACCTACCAAGGTTTTAAAGGTAGGTTCATGAATCAGGGCGCTCAAGTTGTCATGATAGGGCAGTTCTAGGGAATTATCGTATTGATACAACCAGTTTACGGTTAGCTCCAAGGCACGACGGGCATAAAAGCAGGCGGTACGGGGGTCGGGATATACTGCACTAAAAGCTTTATTTGCGGATTCGTAAACTGCGGGGAATTCAGCTTGGAGGAATGTAAACTGGCTCATTAAATTAATAAAGCTTTTGTCAATTTAAATACATTATATTCGGTATTTTTTGTGACTTAAAGTTAGAACCCCACGGGCTGTTTATCCCGTAACAAAAGCATGAAAATCTCTCCCTCGTCTCCCACCCTGCGGTCAGCCAAAGCTACATCACTCCCTACACTCTCGTTTTGGCTTCGCCGTGAGCGCTACTTCTCTTCTTAGGCTGCGCCCTAAGCGTAGCTATGCCGCAGGCTTTACGACAAAGCTCAGTACAAGTCAGTTGAGTCGCTAACGCTCACGATGTCAGTCTACTCCTCATTTTCAAGCTACAGAAACAGGCTGCGAATCCGGTAGAAAAGCCAGCACAATATCACGCTCAAGAATACCTTTGTTAATTAAGTCCTGAGTAATTCCACATTCCATACCATCGTATTCAATTATTACTTTCCCATTCTCGATAATTACATAGATCAGGTTGCCACGCACCCGCTTTCCTCTATCCCAACCAACCTGCATCAGAGCATAGCGATCGCGCATTTCGTCAAATATGGCATCTAAGCGAATGTTACCGTGAGATGGGCGTAGTTTGGCATAATCACTAATTACCTGTTTGACGATTTCTCGATAGGTCGTGATGGTATCCATTGGCTTACTTCCTTTTTCTCTAAATCTACAATAATCAGCTTTAAAGGTAGTTGAGCGATCGCTAGTTTTCCAATTGGCTCAGTAAATATATCGCTGTAGGTTGCTTCAGAAACAGCAAGATAAAGGTCACGTTCTGGATCGACTTGATTAAGTAACAGACGATATAGCGTATATTGACCAATAGCTTGCTCTAAGTCAGCTACTTGAGATTGACCACGAAATTGCTTAATTTCAATGGCAATGTGTTTATTTCCCTGCCGAACTCCAATAAAGCCGCTTGCACCAAGATCCACAAATAAAAAACGCTCACCATAGGAAATAACATAGGGATCGTCCGTAATTTCCCAACCGTCTTTGATAACTGCCTCTTTTACAGTTTCGTGAATGGAGTCTCTGGCTGGCACTTTATTATAATTCTCCTCTAAATGCTCTATGTTGGAGGGAAGCAAAGAGCGCGTCGAATTCTAATAGTGAGGCGCGGTGAGCAGTTTTGAGTTTTTCTACAGCTTCGACTCGTTGAGCAAATTCTTGTTGAAGTGGGAGGGGGGGAAGAAACATTTCAATCCCTACCATTCGTTTGAGTCCTAAGTCACGATTTGCAATGCCATGTGTTAGTCGTTGGGACTGTTGATAGCAGAACGAAGAATTCAGCATATTTTCTAACCATTTTAGCTCAACCTTATTTTTATTTGTTTTTAGCAATGCAACATGAACCCAAACTGCAAATGGTTCATCAAAATCAACAGTTGCTGCTATACCTGTTGTTCCCCCTTTGGTGTATAAAATGTCGCCTTGTTGTGGTCTGCATTTTTTCCATTGGATTTCAGCATCATCTGGACTAATAAACTTTAGATCATTCCAATCAATTCCTCCATGTCGGATATGTCTTGTTGATAAAAATGGAATACCTGTATCGGCATATTTTGGACAGCAATTCTCATTTTGAAATAAATAGGGTATTAATCGCCATTTTGAAATTCAATACGTAGCACAAAATAATTAGTTTTTTAGGGAAAGGCGTAGGCGCAGCGCGCACTTCTCTACAAGACGCTCCGCAAAGGGCAAGCTCAGTGACCACCGCAGGCATCACTAAAAAATAATTGACTACAATTATTAAGTATAAATACTGACATATTTGAGGGATTTGCTTAAAAACGAAGGGTAAATCCAGGAAAGTAGTTCTGTTTTTAGAATATAGAACTTAATTAAAATAACAATTTATAATAGTTATCGAGCTTTGGTAAAATTAGTGAATTGAAAAATATTAATTAGTCAAACTA
>NZ_WBKM01000284.1 GCF_015714725.1 Nostoc sp. WHI | reverse complement strand
GAGTAGGGGAGATAAGGGGGACAAGGGGGACAAATACGCAATGCTCTTAATTACGAATTACGAATTATTTTAATTGCGGTTTTCCCCAAAGGATGGTTTCTTGCTTGTAAATGGCAATTCCCGGTTTTGCTCCTTTGGGTTTGTAGACGTGTTTTAGTTGAGTGTAAACTACTGGTACTTGCTCACTCTGACGGGCGCGACTATAGTAGGCGGTAAGATTAGCTACAAATTGCAAATCAGCTTCTTCTGCAACAGCACCCGGTTCTAGACGTAGTAGCGCATGACTCCCTGGAATTTCTTGAGCGTGGAACCATAGGTCATAATCCCCAGCTACACGAAAGGTCAATTGGTCATTTTGGCGGTTGTTGCGACCGATTAATACTTCAAAGCCGCTAGGGGTACGGTAACGATGAAAGTTGGTGCTGGGGGCTTCATTGGCGCTGCTCTTGCGGTATTCTGGGTCTTCTAGATATTTTTGCCCAATCAGTTCTTCACGGATTTCTTCTAAAGCTTGCAAATCTTCTGCTGTTTGGTAGTTATCTATCAGAGCGATCGCAGCTTCTACTTGTTCTAAATACTCAATTTCTGTCTGCACTTCCAAAAGTAGCGGTTCGACAGCAGAACGAGCGCGTTTGAGCTTTTGGTGCTGTTTATAAAGACTTTGAGCATTTTGGACAGCATTTTTATCTGGCTGAAGAGCGATCGCTACTGGCAAACTTGTATCAAAATCAGCAAGGATAATTTCTTTCATCCCCGGTTGCCAGTTTTGCAAATGAGCCATCAATAAATCAGCTTTTTGTCGATACTCATCGGCTTGATCTGATTGTTGCAAGCGCGTCTTAAAGGTTTGAGCCTTATTCCCTAATTTCGCCAGAATATTATGCAATTTTTGACTCAACTGATGGCGCAATTGCGAAAATAACTGTTGATTGATCTGGTTACTATAGTAACGGTTGAGCAACTCCTGGATATCTTTGACGTTTTCAACTCCACCCCAACCCATTACGGTGTAGCCATCTTTTGTCCAAGCGGGTTGAAACTTACTATGATTCAAGGCTTGCAGCCATTCTTGCCAGCGATCAAACAGCCTTTGCCAGTCGTCAGGGTTGAGGCGATCGGTGGATGTTTCTGGTGCGATATTTGCTTTTAGCAGCATTAACTCCAATAGTGCTGCACTCAAACCACTATAACTTTTTAGCAATTGCCGCTTGATTGCTCCTGGCACTAAACTTATCCGTTCTTGCCAACGTTCTTGGGATTCGCTCAAACTGGGGACAGGCCCTGTTAGTTTCGGTGGTGTTTCATAAAATTGTCCAGTTTGGATGGGACGGACACTAGATTGTTGCTGACTGACTTGATGAGCGGCGGTGATAATTATATTGTTGGCATCGGTGAGGATAACGTTGCTATACTTGCCCATAATTTCTGCATACAGATGATACAGGGCGCTTTCTCCGGGACGCTGGGCAAATTGCAAATCAATAACCCGTTCCCAAGGTGCGATCGCTTCAATTGACACCAATGCCAAACTACCTAATTGGTGTATTAATTGTTGGCTAAAGGTAAAGGTATCTGGCGATCGCGGTGGCGGATCACCGATGCAAATATGTGCAGCTTGGGGATGCCAGGAAATCTGTAACCAATCCCGTTGTTTCAAGGTGCGTAATGCTATGGCAATAGTGTAGCGATCGCGCTGGTAAACTTGTTCTGTCCGCGAGGGTAGCCAGTTAGCGCGTAGTTCGCTACAAGCAGCTGTGAGGGTAGTAAAGTCAACTGGTTGCAAAACGATTAGTCACTGGCTTTTAAAGGTCGATGCTCAGTATACTTCCATCTTCTCTGATTCAGGATGAAATAACACAAAAAAGCGTTCAGTTGTCCTTATATTCTCTAAGGTAATGCTGAACGCTTATATTCTAAATCTTATTGTCTTTTTGCCAAAACATAACCTCTGTAGTTTAGTCTTACCCAGTCTCATTTGTGGTCAGTTCAAAATCCGATTAAGTCTGTTGAGTGGCTGTTTTCTTTCTTTTGCTAGCAGATGCGCCTGCAATTCCAGCCACGAAGATAGCAGCGAGTGTGACAGGCTCTGGTACTGACTTTGGTGAATTACCTACTTTGATTTGAAAAGCGAGATTAGAACGCCCAGGTGCATCACCTAACCAGCTCAAAGAGGTCTTACCAGTTAGTTTGAAGGAAGCCGAGATATCAGCAACACGGATATAATCTACATCAGCAGTGCTGGCTGAACCTACGGATGATAAACTCCCGATGCCTGTACCATCTAAAACTAGATCACTCAAAGATACAGCGTTCTGAAGGTTATTATTATTGCCTTTATTGGCAAAGGTACGGAAAAAGATGTCTGTTATGGGGGCGCTAAACTCTTGAGACGTTAATTCTACTGCTTGGCTAAGATTGTCGAACACTTTGTAAGTAACCTTGCTGCCTGTGTATTCCAGGCTGAAATTCCATAGTTTTCCATTTCCCCAAGCCAAGTTACCTGAAGCCACAGGTGAACCACCTAATTTCACATCTTTATTAATTCCTAATTCTCGTTCTCCGTTTCCTCCAAAACCATTATTACCAATCCGACCCTCGGCAACGAATAACTCTTTAAAATATCCGCTATCTAGCATTAATCTAAAATCTGCATCATCAAAACCTGGAGTAGCATCTTGAGATGTCAAGGTGCTAAGTGTAACTGCTTTTGCAGGGTTAGGTGCTATAAACAAACCCAGCATCATTAATCCTAAAACCAAAAGTGATTTGCGTTGATTTATAAAGTTGTTTACCGATAGCATATTATTTCCTTGGTGAAAGTATTCAGTTATACCTTACCCAAAGGTAAAGCACTGTTTATCTGCTGTCAATAAAAAGGTTTTTATTCCACTAAGGCATTTTATTCTACGTAAAATTACTATCTATTGAAGTGTTGATTATTTGTAAAAAGAATTCAAATATATTAAATATAAACACGCAAGTAATTTAAATAAATATAACGAGTTCTACAATAAATTAAGCTTTTTAGGGATTTTTGCGTAATTCCTGAACTTATCAAAAAAGCTTTCTGGAAAATCTTTTATATCTACGATTTTGTGCCGCGATCGCTAAATGAATAATGGGCAATTACAAAAAGTAAAAAGTAGTTTGTTTTTAACTATTATCTAAAAAGGTTTATAGCGGTTCCCTGGTAAATAAAGTACATATCAAAACCTCACCCAAGATTACCCAAAGGTAAATCTTTCCCTCTCCTTACTAAGGAGAGGGACAGGTTTTGCGTAGCAGAATCAGGGTGAGGTTAAGCTGTACCTCGCTAGATTAGGAAACGCTATAGACGTTTATGTATTGAGTGTGACTGGGAAGAACGCAAACATCAGCAGATGATAATAAGTTGGCAAAATATCTTGACTGAGACGACTAAAAAGAATAATATCTATATTGCAAGATAATTAAAATTTTTTAGTGTTTTTATACTTTAAATTCTAAATATTTTTTAAGTAAATAAGACAAGCTCTTCTTCAAGAGTGACCAAAACTAGACGCTAAATTGAAAACGCAAGCCAATGGCTACATTTCACCCAAAAGTTGGGGATTGGCGCGATGCCTACGGCGGGCTGCGCCTACGCACTCACAAAATAAGCTGCAAGTAGCTTTTAACTAAGCAGCTAGGCAATAATCAACAATTAAAAATTAAAAATCAAAAAAACAATTCTGATTTTTAATTTTTAATTTCTCTCCCTTGCGGACTAATTCGTAGTTTGTGCAGCTAGCATCTGCTTCAGCTTTTCTAATTCCGAAGCCCAACGGGGATCTGGACGAATAGCATCTGACTCTGTGGTTGTCGTGCTGCTTTCACGAGAACCGCCACCGCCACTGCCGCCACGACGAGGCTGCTTTTTAGAGCTTTTCTCACGACGGCTACCTTCTTTATTGATGGTAGGAGTTGGCATACTACTAGGACTACTAACTGGCTTGGGAACTTGTTCTTCACCCTCCTCACCTTTTGTACGAGGTAATGCCTTTTCTAGCTTGATAGGAGTGTCTTTGAACATCTGACCGTTATATTTTTCAATTATTTCGTCAGCTTGTTCGTCATTGTTCACTGTAAGAAAACCGAAACCACGGCATTTGCCAGTTTTGCGGTCTTTAATTAATTTAGTTGTTACAGCTTCACCTTCTGCTGCAAAAACTGCTTGTAGATCTTGACGATCTATTTCATCTTTAGGCAAATTACCTATATATAGGCGAACGGACATGAACTATACCTCCAGAGTTGAATGAACATGGCAAGGCAGAAAACAATCACTTGGCTTTGGCTTTTAAATAGATGCTATTGATTAATACTGCCATTAACCAATTTTTTTGCTCCAAACAGTCAACCTATACAATACAGTTTTTCGTCGGGATCAAGCTTGTTTAATCCAAAGGCTCACACTACGTTGAGCTAATAACACCTTAATTCTAGGAATCGTAAATTTAATAGCCTATTGTCTGCCAAAGTACACGCTTTCTTTCATGCCCTTTTTGGCAGAATAAAATACCATTCCTTACATTACCACGGTATTTTCTACGTAGCTAGTTTAGCGCCGATATTTCCGACGTTAGTATGATTGCATCGTAGCATAAAACACATTTTTTTATCTAAGGAGAGATATTTTGAAACAAAAACCAGCCAGTGGCTGGTCGATTTGCTGCTGTGTTGGGAAGATCAAAAGGTTTGGAGCGGGGAGGAAAAGCATCCGAATTTATCACAAAGCTATGGTGCTGAGTTATGTTGGTTGCTATTGTTTGTGTAAATAAATGTAACATTTTGAAACAAAACCTGCAACTTTTATCTACATTCCGATTTGCCCAATGCCCAATGCCCAATGCCCAATGCCCAATGACTAACCAGTGAGAAAAACGTATGCGCCCCAAGCCTGTGCTGCAACTGCTAAAACAGTAGACCAAATGGGATGAGGGCTATTAATGGTTTTCCCACTTTGAGTTTCCAGGGTTTGAATGTCGATCCAAGGTGTTGCTCCTCGCCGGAACCAACCTGTGACGATAATTTGCCGACCGATCAGCTCCTGGTGATTAACTGGCTGTCCGAGCCAAGAAATGTGGTGTAATTTTACTAAGCCTGCGCTGGATTGGAGGATTAAATCTTGTGCTAAGGAGTTGCTAGTGCCTTGACGACCTAATAGTTTGCCTACAAGACGCACGCTGATGCTGTCAATAGGTAAGGCAGAAGGGTCAGATAATAAGTTGGGTAAGCAGTCGTCAGTTTGAACGGTGGCAGGTTTAATATCGGGGAAAAAAGAATTAATCCGCATCACTGTACCGATGCTAAAGCCAATCAGAAGACAGCCTGTAATAAAAGACCAATCTTCATATATCCACTTTAGATTTAAAAACTTGAGTGCGAATGCTATTTGCCACGTTAGCCAGACTAAACCTGCAAATAGAATCCCTAGAGGAATTCCCAACCAGGGAGCGATTTGTAATAAGAAAGACTGACGCTTCACTTTTGATGGTTCGCTTGCAAAATTTAGTTCGGTGTCTAGATGCCAGTGACGGGCTATTTGACAGAGGCGATCGCAGCGAACACCTATTAATGGATGGCTATTATTAATCATAAACCATCGGCGATAGGGATTGACAGTATCCCACTTCAAAAAGGATTCAAAAGATAGATTGCTGGCAATAGTACCTAAAGAAAGGCTTTGTTGATGGCTGACTGGTGTCAGAAGATTTAAGCTTTCTAATTGCCAACTGGTGTGTTCTTGTTTTTGGATATCAGCTGCAATGCCAATGGCAATTTTGAGTAAGGCGCGAATCAGGGCATTGGGATTACCAGTAATTTCAGCCGCGACGCGATCGCTATAATAAAGCCGCAACTGTGACAACCACAATCCAGTCCCAGTCAGCAAACACCAAATTCCATAAATTAGACTCGCCAAAATTGTCACCGGCCAGCGCCAAATTTTCCCTGATATTTTGTCTCCCCACTTCGACACTTGCTGATATAGCTGATGAATTGGTACTGTCACTAGCAGCAACAAAGACATCACAGCAAAATCCCAGTGAGCAATATGCCCTAGCTGCGTGGCGTAGAGGATGGCGATTTCATCATCTGCTAGTTGCTCTAATAGCCCTTGACTTACAACAATCCTGGCATTACGTGGTAAACTACCATAGGTTAGAATAATTGGCGCAGCAATTGGTAAAATCCGCAGTTTGGGTAACGGCCAGTGCCTTTGTTGGGAACAGCGTTGTAACACCCGGACGGCTTCGCGGCTATGGGCATTCAATACATCTTTGGGAAATTCTCGCTGACCATAGAACTTCACCAACAGCAGATCCAACAACCAAGGCGATACTGCGATCAAAATCACCAAGACTACTAGCAACAATTTAGTAGGGTCGCGGTATAAAAACTGCCACGGCTCCAGGTAAGGTAGTTTGACTAAAGTCTGGTTGATTAATCCCAGTGCTAACTTGAGCATTTCCCGCATCACCCAAAATAGAGCGATAAATGTTCCAGCCGCCAGCAGTCGCAAGGGAATTAATTTCGGCTTACGCAGGGGTTGCCATGCTTTGGCACGTTTTGCTTGTCGCCAATAAATAACGCCGAATAGTTTGGCTTGGGTGCGGGTAACGGAACCCATGAAGCCACTTAGGGGTGCAGCAGGTGGGGGTAGTGGTGTCGCTACTGTTGCTTTGAGTCTACCTAGTGGCACCATCGGCGGGGTGTCGTTGCTCTTGGTTTCTATTAGTTGATCATTTGGCTTTTCTTTTAATGTAGGAGTTTCCGGGGGAGAATCTGGGGTTGAATTATCAAAGGCAACAAATCCAGTTTCGACATTTTTTGGTTCTGGATCAGGTTTTTTACGTTTTGTCAGGTGTTCGAGAGCGCGTTTTGCCCACTCTTGAACTTGCGGATTGTTACTCTCAATGAGATTCTGGGAAATAGCGATCGCTTTGGGAACTTCGCCACTGCGGGCATAAGCCATCACTAAACCGACCTGAGCTTGTAAGCTAATAGTCGTATTGCTTTGGCTACTAGCAATAGGTTCTAGTTGAGCGATCGCAGTTTGGTAATTTCCTTGTTTGAGGGCAACTAAACCAGCCTCCAAAGACGATTTGGCGTGTGAAGGCATACAAATTCTGGCACTCCAATCTCTTCTAAGTGATCCACGTTTGGAACTCAACCGCGCTCAAGTTTTGCTTGTCAACCAATTTTGGATTTCCGATTTTGGATTTTGGATTGACCCGGATCGCAAGGTTACTTTCGGATTTTAAATTGAGGATTTTGGATTTGTTCCGCCTACTAGGGGCGAGGTATGAACCAAAAAATAATCTAAAATCTAAAATCTAAAATCTAAAATTCCTACTGAATTATTCCTCCACTGGTTGTTGACTAGAAAATACTGGAGCGATCGCGCTTAATTTGAAATCTGGATGGTCGCCCAATAACTGTTGACAATTCCATTCATTGCGGAATAGCAACACTGGGCGTCCCATACTATCTTTAACTGTAGTGGTATTGAATATTCGTCCCACCTTTTCTAATGCTTCCCAACCACCCTCAACCCAACGGGCGACGCTGTAGGGCAATAACTCTAGTAGGGTTTCTACACCATACTCATTTTGTAAGCGAAATTGCACCACCTCGAATTGCAACTGACCCACCGCCGCCAAAATTGGATCGCGCTTGGCTTCATCAGTTGAATACATAATTTGGACTGCACCTTCTTCGCGCAATTCCGCAACGCCTTTTTGGAATTGTTTAGACTTCGAGGGGTTGGGATTCCTGAGCGTCGCAAACAGTTCTGGCGAAAAATACGGAATCCCTTCATATTCGAGCTTTTGCCCCGTGTAAATTGTATCCCCGATCGCAAAAACACCGGGATTGTTCAAACCGATCACATCGCCAGGATAAGCCACATCAATGGATTCCCGCTCTTGGGCAAAGAGTTTTTGCGGGCGAGACAGACGGATGGGTTTACCGATGCGGGCGTGATTCACCATCATATCTTTTTCAAACTTACCAGTGCAAACCCGGATAAATGCGACGCGATCGCGGTGTTTCGGGTCCATGTTCGCTTGCAGTTTGAAGACAAACCCCGAAAACTCCGGGTATGTAGGGAGAAGTTCGCCAACACTGCTGCTGTGAGAACCGGGTTTCAGGGCATAGTCGAGGAAGTATTTGAGGAATAACTCTACACCAAAGTTAGTCATGGCGCTACCAAAGAACACAGGCGTCATTTTGCCTTGGTGTATCAACTCTAAATCTAGCTCTGGCCCAACTCCTTCTAAGAGTTCTAAATCATTCTTTAGTTGGTAGTAGAGTTCTTGATCTAGCTGCTCTTCTATTTTCGGATCACCTAATTCTACGATGGTATCACGGGCTTCTCGGCTGCCGTGGGCGCTGCGTTCAAATAAGTGAATCTGTTGTTTGTGCCGATCAAAAACACCCTTAAAGCGATCGCCCATGCCAATCGGCCAGTTAACTGCATAGGTTTGCAATTTCAATTCTTGCTCAATTTCATCCAACAATTCCAGAGGTTCTCTTCCTGGGCGATCGAGCTTGTTGATAAATGTAAAGATTGGGATACCCCGCAACTTACACACTTCAAACAATTTACGGGTTTGTGGTTCCAAACCTTTTGCCGCATCAATCAGCATCACTGCATTATCGGCGGCAGCAAGGGTACGATACGTATCTTCACTGAAATCTTGGTGTCCGGGGGTGTCTAATAAATTTATTTGACAGTTCCGGTATTCAAATTGCAACACTGTCGAAGTAATGGAAATACCCCGTTGTTGCTCCATCGCCATCCAGTCAGACGTAGCTTTGCGCTGTGCCCGTCGCGCCTTAACCGCCCCAGCTTCGTGAATTGCACCTCCGTACAGAAGTAACTTTTCTGTGAGTGTAGTTTTACCCGCATCAGGGTGAGATATAATTGCAAAGTTGCGGCGAAGTTCAACCGCTTGAATAAGTTCAGACTCAAGTTCAGTAGACATAAGTGTATTTGTTTGTTAGCTAACTTAATTTTTTTTGACTCTGGCAAGTCTTTTAATCTTAAGACAACGATGCTCGTGATAGGGTCGTAATATAACTAATAATCTGACTAAATAGGAGAAAGGAATGTACAACACAGACAAGCGAAACCTTTTATCTGCCTTGTCGCATGGAGCTATTTTTTTCAGCACGGCTTTTGTATCTGTAGGTATACCTATTGCCATACTGCTCGTAGCTGATGATCCTGTTGTTAAAGAAAACGCCAAAGAATCCATCAATTTCCACTTTAATGTCTGGCTTTATGGAGGAATTCTCGGAGCGCTATTTTTTCTATTCGGTTGGTTAGTGTTACCTCTATTATTGCTTGGCCCACTAGCAGGTATCGGGTATTTGTTGCACTGGGGATTAACAATTTGGGCACTCATTGGAGTTTTCAGCAATCCTGATGTACCCTTCCGTTATCCCTACATTTTCCGAGTTTTTTAGCAAAACTTTGCGCTCCTCTGCGCTTACCTTTGCGTCCCTTTGCGTTTAAATTCCAACCCTCAATTTGCCAGGATTTTGCCAGCAGACGATCTTACCATTTTGAATTGCTTACTATGTTGTTTTTTTTCCAGTCCGTCAGATAGATGTCAACCAAGCTGTACAATACAAAACTACCCTACAGCTTGATTAAGAGTAGGGCAAAGGACAGTTAAGCACTGTTTGTAGTCTGTCTGACGGCAGGAAAGTTTTAGCCTGCTTTTGTGACGCTTTGTTTTGTGTCCATTTGCGTTGTTTTTCTTCATAAAATTTTATGTTTCCTATACATCGCCCCCGCCGTCTGCGTACCCATCCTCAACTGCGCCGGATGGTTCGTGAAACTGTTTTGACAACAAGCGATTTAATTTACCCATTATTTGCCGTACCAGGTGAGGGAATCGCTAATGAGGTGAAATCGATGCCCGGTGTCTACCAACTTTCGGTAGATAAAATTGTCGAAGAGGCAAAAGAAGTTTATGACTTAGGAATTCCTGCGATTATTCTATTTGGTATTCCGGCTGATAAAGATGTAGATGCCACTGGCGCTTGGCATGATTGCGGTATTGTCCAAAAAGCAGCAACGGCGGTAAAAGCAGCAGTACCAGATTTGATTGTAATTGCTGATACTTGTTTGTGTGAATACACCAGTCACGGTCATTGTGGTTATCTGCAAGTGGGTGATTTGACGGGACGAGTTTTAAATGACCCAACTCTGGAATTGTTGAAGAAAACAGCAGTTTCTCAAGCAAAAGCCGGTGCCGATATCATCGCGCCTTCGGGAATGATGGATGGCTTTGTCCAAGCAATTCGCCTGGGTTTGGATGAAGCCGGATTTCAAGATACGCCGATTTTGTCTTATGCTGCTAAGTATGCTTCGGGTTATTATGGCCCATTTCGGGATGCAGCAGACTCGACACCGCAATTTGGGGACAGAAGAACTTACCAAATGGATTCAGGTAATGCCCGCGAAGCCATCAAAGAAGTTGAATTAGATATCGCTGAAGGTGCTGATATGCTCATGGTTAAGCCAGCATTGGCATACATGGATATTATCTGGCGCGTGAAAGAAGCGAGTAACTTACCAGTTGCGGCTTACAATGTTTCTGGTGAGTATGCGATGGTGAAAGCTGCGGCTCTCAATGGTTGGATTGATGAAGAGCGGGTGGTTATGGAAACTTTAACTGGTTTTAAACGGGCTGGCGCAGATTTGATTTTGACTTATCATGCCAAAGATGCGGCGCGATGGTTAAAGTAGGCTAGTCATATTGAATAGTAATTTAGTGGGAAATCTCACGCAGAGGCGCAGAGGTGCAGAGTTGTGTTTTGGTGTCTGGGTGTGAGATTTTTGTATTTTGGCTTGGGCTGATGCGAAATTGAAAATTTAATTAATCCGCGTCATAGACTTACCAGGGGAGTTTGTAGTAAATCAATTCATCATCTCGTTACAACAATTGTTGCAATTGCTTAAACGTTTCTTATACATGGAAGAGTAATTGTTGCAAAGTATTAAGCCTTTGTTGTAACTAATTATATGTTTACAGGAAATACTTAAACGTTTCTTATATATGGAAGAGTAATTGTTGCAAAGTATTAAACCTTTGTTGTAACTAATTATATGTTTGCAGGAAATACTTAAACGTTTCTTATACATGGAGGAGTAATTGTTGCAAAGCATTAAACTTTTGCTGCAACTGCTTCTACATTTGCAAGAAATGCTTAAACGTTTTTTATAAGTAATCGGACAAAAATATTTACAGTCATTGCGAGGGTCGCGTTCGCGCTTGCGTTTCGTAGAGAAGCAATCCCAGCCCTTGCGATTGCTTCATTGCGCTTTGCTACATTCGCAATGACATTGTGTAATTAATTCCGTCCGATTACTTACACCGTAGCCTCCCGCGAGGAAGCGCGAGAACGAGAAAATCAGGGTTTGTCGAGGGAGTTTGTTGCAAAAACAGAAACCACAACTGTAAACTTTGACTGCACCCATAAAATCAACTTAAAGTTTCAGCAAAGTTTCAGCAATATCCCTGATGACAATTAAATAATTTACTAACATTAGGGATTGGGTTCGGCAGGAATAGGGTTGTTAATAATCACAGATTGAGGCTAAACAATGATGGGGAGTGCAAAGTCTCAGTGGGTTTTTTGGTGCTTTCTAACAAAATTTACCCGTAACAGTTTAACTTTGCTGCTGAGTGTGGTTTTACTGTCTGATGCAGTGGGGGCGACACCGAGAGGTACACCGTTGCAGATGCCAGAAACCACTCAACAAAATGCCACTCGCGCTGCTGCGGAACGGGTTTTTGACGAGGGGATGCAGCTTTATCAACAAGGGACAGCAGAATCACTGCGACAGGCGATCGCAAAATGGCAAGAAGCGCTGAAGCTTTGGCAACAAGTTGATGATAAATCTGGGGAAGCCGTCACTCTGCTTGGTATTGGCAGAGTCTACGACTCATTAGGAGAAAAGCAAGAAGCGCTCAAATACTACAACCAAGCTTTACCCATATTCCGTGCAGTGGGGGACAGGAGAATGGAAGCCATTACCCTCAACGATATTGGCTTAGTCTACGACTCATTAGGAGAAAAGCAAGAAGCACTCAAATACTACAACCAAGCTTTACCCATAAGCCGTGCAGTAGGGGACAGGGGAGTGGAAGCCGGCACCCTCAACAATATTGGCTTAGTCTACGACTCATTAGGAGAAAAGCAAGAAGCACTCAAATACTACAACCTAGCTTTACCCATAAGCCGTGCAGTGGGAAACAGGGGAGGGGAAGCCGACACCCTCAACAATATTGGCTTTGTCTACTCTGATTTAGGAGAAAATCAAGAAGCTCTCAAATACTACAACCAAGCTTTATCCATAAGCCGTGCAGTGGGAGATAGGGGAGGGGAAGCCATCACGCTCAACAATATTGGCTTAGTCTACTCTGATTTAGGAGAAAAGCAAGAAGCGCTCAAATACTATAACCAAGCTTTACCCATACTCCGTGCAGTGGGAGATAGGGGAATGGAAGCCACTACCCTCAACAGCATTGGCTTAGTCTACTCTGATTTAGGAGAAAAGCAAGAAGCGCTCAAATACTATAACCAAGCTTTACCCATATACCGTGCAGTGGGGGACAGGAGAGGGGGAGCCACTACCCTCAACAGCATTGGCTTAGTCTACGACTCATTAGGAGAAAAGCAAGAAGCGCTCAAATACTACAACCTAGCTTTACCCATAAGCCGTGCAGTGGGAAACAGGAGAGGGGAAGCCAGCATCCTCAACAATATTGGCGGTGTCTACTCTTCATTAGGAGAAAAGCAAGAAGCGCTTAAATACTACAACCTAGCTTTACCCATAAGCCGTGCAGTGGGAAACAGGAGAGGGGAAGCCAGCATCCTCAACAATATTGGCGGTGTCTACTCTTCATTAGGAGAAAAGCAACAAGCGCTCAAATACTACAACCAAGCTTTAACCATAAGCAGTGCAGTGGGAAACAGGGGAGGGGAAGTCAGCACCCTCAGCAATATTGGCAGTATCTACTCCTCATTAGGAGAAAAGCAACAAGCGCTCAAATACTTCAACCAAGCTTTAACCATAAGCAGTGCAGTGGGGGACAGGGGAGGGGAAGCCATCACGCTCAACAATATTGGCGGTGTCTACTCTTTATTAGGAGAAAAGCAAGAAGCGCTCAAATACTACAACC
>NZ_WBKM01000226.1 GCF_015714725.1 Nostoc sp. WHI | reverse complement strand
TGTAGTCTCAGTTGCCGGGGTTACAGGTGTAGTCTCAGTTGCCGGGGTTACAGGTGTAGTCTCAGTTGCCGGGGTTACAGGTGTAGTCTCAGTTGCCGGGGTTACAGGTGTAGTCTCAGTTGGCGGAGTAACAGTTGTAGTCTCAGTTGGCGGGGTGACAGTTGTAGTCTCAGTTGGCGGAGTAACAGTTGTAGTTTCAGTTGGCGGAGTAACAGTTGTAGTTTCAGTTGGCGGGGTGACAGTTGTAGTCTCAGTTGGCGAGGTGACAGGTGTAGTTTCAGTTGGTGGAGTAACAGTTGTAGTTTCAGTTGGTGGGGTGACAGTTGTAGTTTCAGTTGGTGGGATGACAGGTGTAGTTTCAGTTGGTGGGATGACAGGTGTAGTCTCAGTTACCGGGGTAACGGGCAATGTGTTATTTTGCGGATTTTTGTTTGTCGGGTTTTCTGTTGAGGAGTTTTGAGGCGTTGTTAGGGTTCCACTAGAATCAACACCAACGTTACTATCCTGAGTATTTACCTTGCTGTTATTACCACTTGGTTCACTCTGCTGCTTAGTATCTGTCGAGGTTTGTCCTGTTTTCTCTGAGGAATTGTCTTTGATAACATCATTACTACTGGGCAAATTTGAAGGACTAGGAGTTAGCTGTACAAAAGAGGGGTTTTCAATTACTCCCTCGCCTTTTATTGGTGGCTGTGCTTCCAAAGCAGCAGCAGTTTCGGCTTGAACACTGATGATTGCAGGATCAGGTGTAGGCACTGGACTTTGCCTGTTTAAATCAAGTTCCCGAACCAGTTCGCTCGTTTCATAAAAATTTCTCAGATCAAAATCATATAAGTTCTGAAAATTCCCTTTAACTATAATCACCATTTGCCCTGCTTCCAGCACCTGAGTTTCGGAAGCTTCTTTGTTAGAAACTTCAATGCCGCTATTTGTCAGTGCACCCACAATCGTGGTGTCTGTTTGTTGGTCGTAGCGCACAAATAATGCTGAACCACGAATTGCTGCTGCTGCATTTGGTGTTTGTATGCGTGTTTGCCCCTTTCCTGGTGGGATGAGGAGCAACACAGTCCCGTTTAACAGTTTAAAGTCGCGAGTCTTCGGCAAAAATTCAAATAACGCCTGTTCTCCAACCCGTGCCAAAGAGCCATCATTGAAACGCAAATCTGCTAGGGAAGCTCGGCCAGTTGATAACCCATCCCCAGGAGTCATTGCATCTGATTTGCGTGCAGGACGCTTCTTGAGTTTATCTCTGGGTATCAGTTGCACCAAGTTGTGGAGGTTGAGAATCTCCGCTCGCGTCAGAGGAGTTATAGCACTTACCCGATTTGGCAAAAGAAGTACTATAACTCCCCATAAACTAATTACTAATAGTGAAGATAATTTATAAAACATAATTTGAGAACTTGTGAACTTCAACTAATACCCAAAAAGTTAAAATTTAAAGCTGTTGCTAATTGTTATGACGAGTTTATTCAGGTAAATTTATTTGCACCTTAGTCTACATTTAATACATAAAATAGATAATAAATGAACTATGTATTGAATTTATTTAAATTTTGATTATGAAACTGACATTGTATACAATAAAGTCTGCTGTAGATATCAAGTACTAACTTGATATCTACAATTAAATTTCTTTTTAATCAGAGCAGCCACAGGGTCATAAGGTATGTGTAACAAGAAGTTGTTAGGTATCTGTTGTGAGGTTACTTACTGGCTGTATTTCACTAAAGTTGAGCAGAAATCTAATTGGAGCATTTCATTTTTGCAAAAAAATCCGAAAATCAAGAATTTCAGTTTGTAATTTCAGTATATACTTACAAAGCTAAGATAGATGCACTCAATTGTATCTTCTGAGTCGGAACTTCCGATACAGTTTGTGGGTCTACATTTGCCAAACGCGATCAACGCGGTCTAACCAGATGCGACTCAAAAACTGGAAAAATTTGTTTTTTTGTACTTTGTTAGCGTCCAGTGGTGGAAGCTTGTGTTGCATTGGAGTAGATGCGGCAGAATCTGCAAATACAGATATTTGGCATCTTAACAATTTAGCAAGTACACACGTAACTCAGAAGCCATGTCAGAAGTTGGCGGAAGAGGCAATTAACTCTTTATGCAAGCAGTCTAGTAAATCACAGAATTTAGACTCTCAGATGCCGTTAAATGTGGTGCAGCAAACACCAAAAACTACTCAATCCCCAGATTCAACTGAAGAAGTTGAAGATACTCAAAACCAAAATGACCTGCCACAGCTAGAATCGCAGCCAAGTGATTTGCCTACATCTCCATCAGACTCAAAAGAGGAACTGTTGAATGCACCTGAGATAAATCAGTCCCAGAGGCTAGAGAGGCTAATGGAACTACTACGATCGCAAAAACAGCCACCTGAGTCTAATAGGGGCGATCGCGAATTGGGGTTGCGTCTGCGGTTAAGACCCCTAGAACAGCCTGCTCTTCCACCGATAAAACAACCTGTAATTAAGTTTAAACCTATAGGCTATCTACAAGCCCGTGTAGGCTACTTCCAGACGAGTAACATTTTTTCCTCAAATGATAGTCCCATAGAAGATGGTTTAATTATTTCTGGATTGACGCTAGCCTCTGCATATTTCCCTTTAGGATCTAAGACTTATTTAAACGGCTCAATTGATGGCAACCTAATTCGTTATATAAATCAGTCACAATACCATTACAACCAGGTGAGATTTAATCTCAGTATTTACCAGCAGCTATCGCAGCAAATGTACGGAGAAATCAGTTGGAGCAATCAACAGTTATTTTATGCCAACAACAGCGATCGCCTTGATAGCTTCAAAGCAGGCGATCGCTTTTTAAACGGAAATTCCCTGCAACTGTCTTTGAGACGACGTGATCCTCTAACTCCAAAATTAACGCTAGATAGCTTCTACGAATTAAATGTAAATTTTGGTGATCCCCAAAGTCGTAATCGGATAATCAATTCCTTTTGGATTTCTCTAAACTATTTTTTGCAAAAACCTCTTCAAGTTGGTATTAACTACCAGGTGAACTTTTCGGACTTTACACAGCGCGATCGAGAAGACCAATTTCATCGGCTATTTGGACACTTAAATTACCGAATATCCGATACCAGTAATATGAATATTCAGGCTGGAGCGAGTTTAGGTAGTTCAACCGCCGAAAACATTGATTTTGATGGCTGGTTCTTCAGTATTAATTACAATTTGCAATTAGGTCAGTTTTGAAATTAGTCATTGATCATTTGTCCTTTGTCCTTTGTCCTTTGTTAAAAACCAATGCCAATGACCGAATGGTACTAAGTTAATAGAACTTACGCATTGACAGAAAAGTGATACTATGCAGTAAATCCCAACTTCTGTGATAGGTGTTCTAAAATAAAGTCACGAGCTACTTGAAGAGATAAATTTCTTTGGAGTTCATACCAATTTTCAATTAACTCTTCTACCCGCATTAATTCTAATTGTGTAAAAGCTCGAATTGCGCTAAAAAAGTGAGTTCTAATTGCCTCAGATGTCCTCACCATAAATCGACCAATACCACATACTTGTTTAATCGCTCTGTGGTAGCATTCAATCCCCCAATGAATTGAATGTAATGTTTTAAATTCTGTTTGGCTAATTCCAATTAGTGCATTTTCTTCAGGTATATATATCAT
>NZ_WBKM01000214.1 GCF_015714725.1 Nostoc sp. WHI | reverse complement strand
GCTTAACTGCTCTAGAGAATGGATGGTGTTATTAACCAACTAAAGAACCGAAACAAGCATTATCCTGACAAAGTTTTAAATACTTGGAGATTTACCAAAATGGGGAATCAATACCATAACTTGGCTGAAGGTGCCTTTACACAAGATTGGACAGATACAGCACTAATCACAATAGATGATGATTGGAGCGGTGTTTCCAGCATTATTGGCTATCGTGGAGACACTTTAACATCTGCTACAGGTGTAGATCCGCAAACAGTTGTTGCTGATGGCACATCTAGTCCTGTAGATGTCAATGCTGGCCAAACTAATCCCAATACTTTTAACACTGGTGGTGTTGCGGAGTTTGAACTCTCTAACCCAGTAGTTGCCCTTAATGGTTCAGGTACAGCAGATGCACCCTTTCTGCTAATTCATCTGAATACTACGGGTGTAACAAATATAAATGTTTCATACAAACTACGTGATCTCGATGGATCGGTAGACAACGCTATTGTGCCAGTAGCTTTGCAGTATAGGATTGGCACATCGGGCAACTTCATCAACATCCCTGCTGCCTTCGTAGCTGATGCCAGCACAGGCCCGAACCTGGCAGACCTTGTTACTACAGTTAATGCCGTATTACCAATAGCAGCAGAAAATCAATCTCAAGTGCAGTTGCGTATTATCACCACGAACGCCGTTGGTAACGACGAGTGGATAGGGATTGATGACATTAATATATCATCGGCTGCCAGTACTTCCGCCAATGTGCAAATTACCGAGTATATGTACTCTGGTGGCAACGAGGAATTCATTGAGTTTACAAACCTCGGCAGCAATCCAGTAGACATGACGGGCTGGAGTTTCGATGATGACTCTCGCACGCCTGGTACAGTTGCTCTAAGTGCTTTCGGCATTGTGCAGCCGGGAGAGTCGGTTATCTTAGCAGAAAGTGCTGATTCAGCCTTCCGTGCTGCCTGGGGGTTGTCTGATACAGTTAAGCTCATCGGTGGACTGACAGCAAATCTGGGGCGAGAAGACGAAATCAACTTGTTCGACAACAGCAACCAACTTATTGATCGCCTCACCTATGGAGATCAGAGATTTCCGGGTACTGTTCGCACGCAAAACCTTAGCGCCTGGACGGAAGTAGAAAATCTGACATCCACTGATATTAGTGCCGCGTGGCAGCTTTCTACTGTTGGTGATGCCCAAAATTCCTACACCTCTACTGGTGGTGATGTTGGCAACCCAGGCGTTTACATTACCAGTTCTGCACCAACTCCTGGTGTGATCATCACTCAATCTGATGGCAGCACCAATATCGCTGAAGGTGGTGCAACGGACACCTACACGGTAATCCTGAGAAGTCAACCATCGGCAAATGTCACAATTAATATTACCCCTGACTCCCAAGCGACAACGAGTGTAACGACGCTCACCTTCACCCCTGTTAACTGGAACGTAGATCAAACAGTAACAGTTACAGCAGTGGATGATGCCATAATCGAGTCAAACCACTCCAGTACTATTACTCTCACGACAACCAGTACCGATGCTAGCTACAACGGAATCAATATTCCTACAATTACCGCTAGTATTTCCGATAACGATTTCGGTTCTCTGAGGAAAATTGGTGGTTTTATCGGTAATGGGGCTGAGATTACTGCCTATGATCCGGTTTCTCAAAGATTATTCGTTGTTGATGGCACGGCAAATGTTCAAATTCTCAATTTCAGTGACCCCACTAACCCCACGCTATTTTCACCAATTGATCTTTCTGCCTACGGTATTAGTGCCAACAGCGTAGCTGTTAAAAACGGTTTAGTTGCCATTGCTATAGAAGCTGCTAATGGCGTTGACCCTGGCAAGGTTGTTTTTTATGACACTGCTGGCACATTTATCAATGACGTAACTGTTGGGGTACTACCCGACATGGTGACATTCAGCCCCGATGGTACAAAGGTTCTCACCGCCAACGAAGGACAACGCAGTGGTAGTGCTGATCCAATTGGTTCTGTGAGCATTATTGATGTTTCTCAAGGGGCGGCTACTGCTACAGTCGCTACAGCTAGCTTTACCAGCTTTGATGGTCAGGAAGATGTACTCAGGAGTCAAGGTGTTCGCATCTCTCCAGGTAAAACGGTTTCACTGGATGCAGAACCAGAATATATCACCTTTTCTAAAGATGGTACTCAAGCTTGGGTAACGCTGCAAGAAAACAATGCGATCGCAGTTGTGGATGTTGCTACTGCCACTGTCACCCAAATTTTACCTCTAGGTGTTGTTAACCATAGTTTACTAGGAAATGAATTAGATGCCAGCGATCGCGATGGTGCGATCAACATCCGCAATTGGCCGGTATTTGGGCTGTTTATGCCCGATGCGATCGCTTCCTTTGCCGCAAATGGTCGTACATACTACGTGACTGCTAACGAAGGAGATACCCGTGATGATGATGCACGAGTCAGTACATTAAATCTCGATGTAACCCAGTTTCCTGATGCGGCGACACTCAAACAGCCAAATAACCTGGGTCGGCTAACAGTTTCCACAATCGATGGAGATATCGATAGTGATGGCGACTACGATCAACTATTCGCTTATGGAACCCGTTCTTTCTCCATCTGGGACGATCAGGGTAACTTGGTTTACGACAGTGGTTCAGCTTTTGAAAAGATTACTGCTCAACAAGTTCCCAGTCTTTTTAATTCCGATGGAGAAGCTACAAATAGTTTTGATACCCGTAGTGATAACAAAGGCCCAGAACCAGAAGGCGTAACAATAGCTGTGATTAATAATCGCACCTATGCCTTTATCGGTTTGGAACGGGTTGGCGGGGTGATGGTTTATGAAGTCACCAACCCTGAAAAACCCCAGTTTATCGAGTATTCCCCTGCTCAACCAGGTGATTTCGCTCCTGAAGGTCTGATTTTTATTGCCGCTAATGATAGCCCCAATGGCAAAAACTTGCTAGTTGTCTCCAACGAGGTCAGCAAAACCGTTACCGTCTATGAGGTAAATCTACCCACTCGCATTAGTGACATCCAAGGTACTGCACACCGTTCTCCTTTAGAAGGTCAACAGGTAACTGATGTAGCAGGAATTGTCACTGCTGTACGTTCCAACGGTTTCTACCTGCAAGACCCTAACCCTGATGCTAACGATGCGACTTCTGAAGGCATTTTTGTTTTCACCAGGTCAGCGCCTACTGTAGCCATTGGTGACTCTGTACAAGTTAGCGGTACAGTAACGGAATTTCGCCCAGGTAACAATGCTAATAACCTTAGTACCACTCAGATTACTAGCCCCACAATCGTCAAGTTGTCCAGTGGTAATGCTTTGCCAAGTGCTACTATTCTCGGCAATGGTGGCAGAGTCATTCCCAACCAAGTAATTAATAATGATGCTGTGGGTGGGAATGTCGAAAACCCTGGTACGTTGTTTGACCCGGCTGAAGATGGCATTGACTTCTACGAAAGTCTAGAAGGGATGCTGGTACAGGTAAATAATCCTGTGGCAGTTAGTCCGACAAATTCTTTTGGGGAAATTTGGGTGCTAGCAGATAATGGCGCCAATGCCACCGGACGCACAGCACGAGGCGGTATCGTCATCAGCGCCAATGATTTCAATCCAGAACGCATCCAAATTGATGAAGCTTTGTTGACTTCTGGCTCACCCGATGTAAATGTGGGTGCTACTTTTGACACGATTACGGGTGTAGTTGATTACAATTTCAACAACTACGAAGTGCTGCCAACTTCGCTGACAGTTACCTCAGCAGGTTCTCTGAGTAGAGAAGTTACTAACCTGACTCCAACTACAAATCAACTGACAGTTGCTACTTTCAACGTAGAAAACCTTGACCCTAGTGATGGCGCAGTCCAGTTTAACAACATTGCTGGCCGCATTGTCAATAACCTGAAATCACCAGACATCATCTCTCTGGAAGAAATTCAGGACAACAACGGCCCGAAAAATGATAGTGTAGTCGATGCCAACATCACATATCAGACATTAATTGATGCAATTATTGCTGCTGGTGGCCCCACCTACGAATACCGCCAAATCAACCCAGTGGACGATACCAATGGCGGTGAACCTGGTGGAAATATTCGCGTGGGCTTCTTGTTTAACCCCAATCGCGTCAGCTTTGTAGACATTGCTGGTGGTACTTCCACCTCTAACACCACAGTCACCAACGTCAATGGTGTTCCTACCCTTTCTGGTAGTCCTGGACTAATTGACCCGACTAACTCCGCCTTTACTAACAGTCGTAAGCCGTTAGTTGGTGAATTTACTTTCAACGGTCAGACTGTGTTTGTCGTTGCCAACCACTTTAATTCCAAAGGTGGCGACCAACCATTATTTGGCCCAAATCAACCGCCTAACCTCAGCAGCGAAATCCAGCGCCAGCAACAGGCTACGGTGGTGAAAAACTTTGTCCAGAGTGTTTTGGCGATTAACCCTAATGCCAATGTGGCGGTAGTGGGCGATCTTAATGATTTTGAGTTCTCCAACCCTCTCAGCACTCTAGAAAGCGGTGGACTGAATACTTTGATCGAAACTCTGCCAGAAAATGAGCGTTATACCTACAATTTTCAAGGTAACGCCCAGACACTCGACCATATTCTGGTGACTAACAACTTGCTCAATAACTTGGATGGGTATGATGTAGTTCACATCAACTCCGAATTTTATGACCAGGATAGTGACCATGACCCTAGCGTGGCTCGGTTTAATCTGCCTGTAAATTTGATCAACGGTACACCTGGTCGTGACAACCTGGTTGGCTCATCTGGCAATGATATCATCACTGGTTATCAGGGAGCAGATAACCTTACGGGTGGTGCTGGTAGTGACCAGTTTGTTTATACCAGCCTCCGGGATGGGCGGGATACAATCGCTGACTTTACTCCAGGTATTGACAAGATTGTTTTCACCCAATTGTTCCAAAGTCTCAACCTCGATAGCCTTAACTATGCAACTGCAACGGCACAGGGCTATTTGGGCTTTAGTACTCAGGCTAACAACACCAATATTTTGATTGATCAAGATGGTGCAGCAGGGCTTACATATCGTGCTGTACCACTCATAAGTGCCCAGGGTGTATCGCAAGCTGCTTTAGCTAACTCTGCCAACTTCGTGTTTTAGGTTTTGAGCAAGTTCGTAGTAAGGACTTTAGTCCTTATTACGACCTCTGAAAACTAGTTTGACAAAGTACTGAAAAGCGATCGCCTCAATGCAATTTTGCCATATTTACTTTGGCAACGAGTACAAGTTTTTAATTACCTACATCTAAAAAAGTCAGCCAATGTCAAATTTTACATTCATCAAGCGTTCAACTCTAACTGCAAGTTTCATCACCCTTGCAAGTTTCACAATTACTGCTACTCCTTCCCAAGCTGTTAGTATAGATTTCAGCAGTTGGGAAACATTTGGTGATGTTACTACTCCTGGTTTAGGTCAGACTAATCTATCTAATGATGGTCTGGTGGCAGATGATTTTCCTGCTACTTCTGGTACATTCAGTTTCTCAGGTATTCCAGCTGGGGATGCTTTTGGATCTTTGCAAAGCTTCCTGGGCGTTAATTCTGATGCTCTAGATATCAATGGTTTCGCATGGGAAGGGTCTGCTATCAAATCCACATATCTTGCTCAAGCTGGCGAGAAATTCAACTTCAATTGGAATTTCCTTACTAACGAAAGCACCTATAATGATTTTGCTTTTCTTGTGGTAGATGGGACTGTAACCAAGCTGGCTGACATCACAAATGCAACTAACGGCTCTAGTTTCTTCAATCGAGAAACAGGGGTTAATTCCTTTACTTATACCTTCAATAGTTCTAAAAATTACACCGTGGCTCTTGGAGTAGTGGACTTAGATGATCCTGGCACTACATCAGCCTTCAAGGTAAGTAATGCCAATATTCAAGAAGTGCCAGAACCAGCGACAATGATGGGTTTGTTAGTAGCGCTGGGGTTCAGTACTCGAATGGTAAAGCGGTTACGCAATCAAGCATGAGTATGAGCAATATGATATGCGGCTAATCAAGCTGAATAAAAATGTTCGTTCGTAGTCAGGACTTGAGTCCTAGCTTTGGGGACTGAAGTCCCCACTACAAACTGTTTATTATGGGTGATTTGGCGGACATGATTTGAGATATCTAAAAAAGAAAATTTCCGGCAAATAGGAATAATAAAAATCGTTAGGGAGAGAGTTTATCTCTCCCTTCTTTTATAGGAAACTTGGAACTTCCAAAACGGGAGGCAATGGGGAAAATGTGAATGCTATTTGTCAAATCTGATATCAATAACAGTTGCATTGAAGTTGTAGTTAAAGCCTTCTAACTCAAATGGCATACCAATTTTCACTTTACTGCTACCTAGAACTAGTCCGCTTTCAGTGCGTTGGGCTTTACCTTCTAAGGTCAAAAGCATATCTGTACTAAAATTGTTGGCCTTTGGATCTGGCAATTCTTTAACTGTGCCATCAGGTTGGAAAACATTGACTGTTCTAGGTAGCTCTTGAACAGATTTAATCTCAATCTGTCCATAGGGTTGATTGCGGATAATTACATTAGTTTTTCCGCCTTTTTTTAAGCCGTTGTCAAATAATTGCTCAGGATTACGTACATTCAAACCACGAACTACTAAGTCTACTTCTACGGGTACTGTTTTCGCACCAACCTGGGCAACAGAACCAGAAGTGCCAGGAAAGACAAAAATGCCAAATATAACTAGCAAAATTACCAGCGCAGCACCTAAATCTAGGAGGTTGATTTTGCCGAACAAGCGACCTTTTGAATCTAAAATAGCCATAAAAATTTTCTGAGGTAATAGCAAAGTAATTGATTGTAACAAGAAGGTTTTCGAGGGGAACGGCAATTTTCTCTATTTGGTAATAACTTAAAGCATCCGGGGGTTGCGGTTATGCGACAGTTTATCACGAGTTCGTAAGTTCCGAGCGGCGGTAATAACCCTCAAACTTTTACCTGTTAAGTGTTTCTAGATTTCCCTATTTTATCCTCTATCTCCAGAGGGAATCCTTAGTCCCCTGTACTTCGGTAAATTTGCGTAAGCATTAACTGTATAACAACTTCTTTGGTATTGAGTTAAGAATGCAACTTAGAATACTTTAAATCCGTCTGATAATTTGTCTGATCATTTTTATATTCTCCCGAAATAATCTTCAAAGCGTATTATGTTCAACTGGAAAGGTTTTGTTACAAATTACCGTATGTGGCGGCGTCGCTGGTTTTATCCCCTAATTTCGGTGGTAGTCGCCCTGAGTCTGTGCCTGAGTACACCCTTGCCTGGAAGAACTTTAGACTTCTTGCCTCTTATATTGCAGGGAGTCCAAGTATTTCAGCTTTCTAATATGTCCGATCGCCAGGAAACTGATATTGGTAAGCAGATTAATCAAGAAATACTAGGAAGTCAAGTCAAACTTTACCGGAATTCTGAAGTTAATAGCTATGTAGAACAAATTGGCCGGCGTTTAGCAGCTAATAGCGATCGCCCCAATCTTCCCTTTACTTTCCAAGTAGTTGACGATAATGCTGTTAATGCCTTTGCTACTTTAGGAGGTTATGTATACGTCCACACGGGTTTATTGAAGGCCGCAGATAATGAAGCGGAACTCGCAAGTGTCATTGCCCATGAAATTGGTCACATTGGCGGGAAACACCTGGTTAAACAGATGCGGCAAAAAGCGATCGCTAGTGGTTTAGCAACCGCAACTGGTTTAGATCGCAATACAGCCGTGGGCATTGGTGTAGAACTTGCTTTAAATCGTCCCCGCAGTCGTCAAGATGAATTTGATGCCGATAAAAGAGGCTTAAGAACTCTGACACGCGCTGGTTATGCCCAGTCTGGGGTGGTTTCTTTTATGCAAAAGCTGCTGAAAAAGGGTGGTTCTGTGCCGACATTCTTGAGTACGCATCCCGGAACCAGCGATCGCATTAATGGCCTCAGAAGTGCAATTCAATCCCAACCAAGTAATGGAAATTATGGCTTAGATGGTGCTAGTTATAGAGCTAATATTCGACCATTAGCGAGGTCTTGAGGTCATTGGTATTGGTTATTCCCCCTGATCTCGAATGTTGCTTAATTCTTATTACGGCGATCAACCTTGACTTTAGCTGGATCAATGGTAATTACCACCTCTTCTAAGGGCAGAATACGGAGGTGGTCTTTAAAAATGTTAACTTGATAAACCAAGTTATTTGTTACATCCAGTCCAGTTAACCAGCCACTCCGGGGATGATAAGCGCCAGTATCTATGTCTAGCCATCCCTGTCCTTGTGCCAGTTTACCAGGAGAAACACCTGGCAAAGTAAAGGTAATAGTATGACCGATGATAATTTGCTTATCTGGGAAGTAGGGTTTTTCGATACTGTGAAATTCCTCTCGTATCCAGCAAAGTTGATCGGCAGTTTGTTCTACTACAGACTTGGAAGGGTCAACACCAGCATGAGTTAACCAAATATCTCCTAAGTCAAGATACGTAGGCAAAGCTTTTAACCAATCTACATGGTCGTCGGGGATTGTAGCCTCGTGATAACTGGCTACCGTAGCTTGCCCTCCACCATACAACCATGCTTGCATCGTCGAGGAGGTAGTCCTTTCATTGGTCAAAATGTTTAATAGCATTTGCTCATGATTTCCCAGCAAACAGGGGTAGTTACTTCGTTTGACAAAATCAACTACTTGTGCGCTATTGGGGCCACGATCAATTAAGTCTCCCAGAAAATAGATTTTATCGTCCGAGGTGGGGGCGATCGCCTCCAACAATGTCATCAAACCTTCATAGTGACCATGCACATCCCCAATTACAATTCGTCTGGGGCTATTTTCGCTCATTATTCTTAGCTTTAATAATTTTGGCTAATACTTCTGCTACAGTTTAAGCTGTCTGGTTTCCGTAGTGAAAGGTAAAAATACTGGATAAGTTTTATTTTAATTTAATTGTTCCCCGTAGAAATCGCTTTTAATGAGTTTTCTTTTGTCATGCTAATTACATTTATGATCGGTCTTTTTTTGTGGTTAATATAGGGAAATTATCTCCAATTTTTACCGATTATTCTTGCTAATAGCGTGATCTGGTAATAGACTCCCGACTTCTTAAATAAGTCGGGAATATTGTTGTTAGGCTGTTGTAGCGATCGCTCAACGGTGTAAGATGTCTAGTACAGCGTTGCATTAAGCAGAGAAGGGCGATCGTTGATGAGTCAGGCAACGAGCTACGACCAAGACTTTCTGTTGTGGACACAACAACAAGCCGAGTACTTGAAGAAAGGACATTGGGCTGAGTTGGACATTGAACACTTGGTAGAGGAATTAGAGGCTTTGGGTCGCAGTGAACAGAAGGAACTCGGCAGCTATTTACAGGTGCTGTTAATGCACTTGCTTAAATGCCAGTATCAGCCTGAGCGAAGAATCAAAAGCTGGGATAACACACTGTCAAACTGCCGAGATCAAATTCAAGATTGTTTGGAAGATACTCCCAGTTTACAGCGTTTTCTTCAAGATTCGTTGTGGATACAAAAATACTATCGACGTGCTTGTCGAGACGCAGCTAAAGAAATTCAAAAATCTATAGAAGATTTTCCCGATGAATGTCTATTTACAATTGAGCAGATTCTTGACCCAAACTTCTTAGTTTTAAATACATTTAAATAAAAAATTACTATTTTTTCCGCTCGGCATAAGAGGATATTTAAAAAGTATTGGGCAAATAAAATTCGCTACTACACAAACTAAGTTCAGTTGCCTGGACTAATAGAAAATATAAATAATTAAACATGGATTTCTTAACAATTTTAGGATTAGCTGCCGCCACACTAACCACAATCTCTTTTTTGCCACAGATGTTTAAAACGTGGCAAACAAAATCAGCAAAAGATGTTTCTTTGGTGACACTGGTTACATTCATAACTGGCATTTTTTTGTGGTTAATTTATGGAATATATCTACAATCCTTACCGATTATTCTCGCTAACGGCGTGACATTGGTTTTTAACTTCATTCTTCTATGGCTTAAAATTAAATATAGATAAACTTGCCTCTAACAAACACCTGTGACATCATCTGTATTTGATTCTGAACGTTTGCTATTCACCCCTAGCACCCCTAACAACGACGCTATACCAGTGATTTTCGCCTTTCCCAATGAGTACAGCGTCGGTATTACTAGCCTTGGCTATCAGGTGGTGTGGGCAACTTTAGCAACCCGTAATGATGTGCAAGTGAGTCGCCTGTTTACCGATACTCATGAACAACTCCCCAGAACGCCGGAAATAGTCGGATTTTCTATTTCTTGGGAACTGGATTATGTAAATATTTTAAACTTACTAGAATCTCTAGAAATTCCCATTCGGGCAAATTCTCGTGATGATTCTCATCCAATAATTTTTGGTGGTGGGCCAGTTCTCACTGCTAATCCCGAACCATTTGCAGATTTTTTTGATGTAATTTTGTTAGGAGATGGCGAAAACCTGCTAGGGAATTTCATTGAGGCGTATAAAGAAGTAAGAAATGCCTCAAGAACAACTCAACTAAAAAGACTTGCACAAATCCCAGGAATTTATGTTCCCAGTTTGTATGAGGTGGAATATCACACAATAGATGGTGAAGTCAAGTCAATTAAGCCTATTTCCACAGAAATTCCCGCAGTGGTGCAAAAGCAAACCTACCGGGGAGATACCTTATCAGCTTCAACTGTAGTCACCGAAAAAGCGGCATGGGAAAATATCTACATGGTGGAAGTAGTGAGAAGTTGTCCAGAAATGTGCCGCTTCTGTCTGGCGAGTTATCTCACATTACCTTTTAGAACAGCGAGTCTTGAAGGTTCATTAATTCCAGCCATTGAAAAAGGTTTACAAGTTACAAATCGGCTAGGATTATTAGGGGCTTCAGTAACTCAACATCCCGAATTTGAGACTTTGCTAGATTATATTAGTCAGCCAAAGTATGATGATGTCCGTCTTAGTATCGCCTCAGTGCGAACCAATACTGTAACAGTCAAGTTAGCAGAAACTTTGACAAAACGGGACACGCGATCGCTTACCATTGCAGTAGAAAGTGGTTCCGAAAAAATCCGGCAAATTATCAACAAAAAGCTGCATAATGACGAAATTATCCAAGCAGCCGTAAATGCCAAAACTGGGGGATTAAAAAGCCTGAAACTCTACGGGATGGCAGGAATTCCTGGCGAGGAACCAGAGGATTTAGAGGAAACCGTGGCAATGATGCGTAGTATCAAAAAAGCTGCACCGGGATTGCGCTTAACATTTGGATGCAGCACCTTTGTACCCAAAGCACACACACCATTTCAATGGTTTGGGGTGAATCGTCAAGCAGAAAAACGGTTGCAGTTTTTGCAAAAACATCTGAAACCACAGGGGATAGAATTTCGCCCAGAAAGCTATAATTGGTCAATAATACAAGCTTTGTTATCAAGAGGCGATCGTAGACTCTCCAAACTCCTCGAACTTACTCGTAACTTTGGCGAATCCTTGGGTAGCTACAAACGTGCTTTCAAACAACTCAAAGGACAAATCCCCGACTTAGATTTCTATGTCCACGCTGATTGGTCTACAGAACAAGTATTACCCTGGAGCCACTTGCAAGGGCCTCTGCCACAGTCTACACTACTAAAGCATTTGGCTGATGCTAAGAGTTATATCAACCCATCCCCAAAAGAATTACAGCCATTGAATTCATAGCTGAAAACTTGATGCAAAACACAGCTGAGTATTACTGCGCCTATTGCGGCGAACCGAACTTAACTTTTATTGATTTGAGCGCTGGAGGACAGCAATCTTACGTTGAAGATTGTCAAGTTTGCTGTAACCCAAATATTTTGTATGTGCGGGTTGATGAAGATACTCTAGATATCGAGATTGATACCGAATCCGAAAGTTGAATTTTAGGTTTTTCTTTCCATGCTGTACTTTAAACATTCCTCAGTAATTAATGCCTCACCAGAAGTAGTTTGGAAGTTTCATGAAAGGCCAGATATTTTGCAACTGCTGAATCCACCTTGGCAACCAGTCCAAATAGTTCGTCGTGAGGGGGGGCTTGCTGTGGGCGCAATTACAGAATTTCGTCTATTTATCACCCCATTACCCTTAACTTGGCTAGCACGTCATACTGAATGTGAAAAATATCGCCTGTTTACCGACGAACAGATATCTGGCCCTTTTGAGTCTTGGGTACATCGACATGAATTTGAACCGGAAGATGGCAAAACCAGGCTGACTGATGCTATCTCCTTTTCTATGCCTGGCGGAGTAACAGTTGAATTTGTTGGCGGTTGGTTAGTGCAAGCGCAATTAGAAGCTATGTTTCGCTACCGCCACTATGTGACGAAACGGGAGTGCGAGTTATATTAAGCCTAATTACATCTGTACTACCCCACTATTATGTTTCAGATGATGACGTAGCTTTTTCTGCTACCGTCACCGTTTCGTTACGCTGAAACTTAGGAAAAAATGTCTTAGTAATCCAGTCAGTCAAGATGTGAGACAGTAATCCTAAAGGCCCAGCAAACAAACAGAATGTGAGAGAATGAATTGTCCAAATACCTGTTTTTTGCCCTTCCCAATAAATCCAGCGACCAACAAATAAATCCATCACCAAAAAATGAATCCAACCCGTTGCTGCGACTTTTTCATCTGCAAAAAGTCGCGCAACATCAGCTAATTGTATATTTGAGAAATCTTGGGCGTTTTCTGGCGTAACGCTGTTGATGAATAAATACAAATACGCTCCTGCTAACAGCACAAAGGGCAGATATGATTCCATTATCTGCCGTGTCACTTTCCAATTTGGCAATAAAATCATCAAAGCCCAAAAAGGCAAGACGAAAACATTGGCAATGTTAAATAGTTGAGAAATAGTCATAGTTTGATCAAGTTAGAAGTGATAAGTTAGGAAAGAAAAGTTATGGTTAAGGAGTTATGAATTAAAAGTTTTAAACGATTAGCATTGTTTTTTATTTTTGAATTAAGCAATACTTCATAACTCCTAACTCTTAACTTATAAAGCTACTAGCTGCGATTCAATTTCTGAGGATTTCAAATTACGACCGATGAAAACTAAGCGAGTTTGCCTAGCCTCATCTGGTTTCCAGGGGCGATCGTAAAATTTATCAAATCGGGTTCCTACGCCCTGCATGACTAAACGCATAGATTTGTTTGGCACTGCGACAAAGCCTTTAATCCGGTAAATTTCTTGTTGTTGTGCCAATATTTCCAACTGTTGTTGCAGTTTTTCTGGGTCAAAAGCACGATCCAAAATTAGATTAGCTGAAGTAATCTCTTCATCGTGGTTGTGATCTTCTTCAGTATCGTGATGACTGGGACGGCTATCTAAATTGTCTTCGACTGCGGCTTGGAATCCTAATAATATAGATGCGTCCAGTTGAGAACGATCGCTCTCGACAATCTTCACCACTCTGGGCAACTCTTGTTTAATTAATTCCTCAACTCTAGCTTTTGTCTCGGCATCTACCAAATCAATTTTATTCAACACCACTAAATCTGCACAAGCAAGTTGGTCTTCAAACAATTCTTGTAAGGGTGTTTCGTGTTCTAGACTATCATCCGCTTGTCGCTGGGCTGCGATCGCCTCCGGATCGCTAGCAAATGTCCCCGCCGCTACCGCCGCACAATCTACTACGGTAATTACTGCATCTACAGTGGCGGCGTTACGAATTTCCTGCCAGCGAAAAGCCTTCACTAGCGGTTTTGGCAAGGCTAAACCAGAGGTTTCAATCAAAATGCAGTCGATGCTATCTCGCCGCTTGATTAACTCTTGCATCGTCGGGTAAAACTCTTCTTGCACGGTGCAGCATAAGCAGCCGTTGGTTAATTCAAAAATATTACTGTCGCCCTCACCATCTTCCGGGCAAACTTGACAGGATTTTAACAATTCGCCATCAATACCGAGTTCGCCAAATTCGTTGACTAAAACAGCAATGCGGCGTCCTTGGTTGTTTTGTAGCAGGTGGCGAATTAGGCTGGTTTTTCCACTACCTAAAAAGCCTGTAATCACTGTGACAGGAATTTTTGCAGCCATATTTTTGCCTGACTTTCTCAGTATGGTAAGTTTCACGGGTTACAAACTTAAATACTGAGATTAAGCTTGGTTTGAAGATTGACTTAGTTATTTTAAGCTGAAAGTCTATGGAAAACCTCAAAATATTGCCGTTGCCATTAAGTTTGGGTTTATCTTAAAAACTTTTCATTAATGAAACCGGATTTCCATGTACGCTTCAATGTTTTAGTATTTTTGTATACTCTAACATACGCATATTATATTAGAGAAATTACTTATTTATACTGAAGACTTTCTTCTGATGCAAAAGTTACATTATCACTTAAATCAATGAGTAGGTAGATAAAACGCAAGAATAAATTACCCATATTCACGCTATACCTTGATTCCCAAGGCATAGCGTGAATAAAACAGGAATTTATTTCTACGTGTGATATCAGTATATTTTTGAGGTAGGTCAGTTATTTAACTTATCAAACACGCATTTCCAAAACTTTAGGGTTTTGATCTGATGCGATCGGTAGTTCTTTAGAGAATTGCCGAACTTTGTTATGCCTCAAAACTCAGGCTACAAGTCCAGCTAGTAAACAAATTACTCCTATGATAAAACAAAGTAAATCTGTCAATAACCAACGCCAGTGTTATCAATCCTTAGTAGCAACAGCATTATTAACTGGTAGCCTTTTCCAACTTATCGCTCCTGTACTAGCTGATGGAACTACTGCGGGTACATCCATCAGCAACACGGCAACTGCTACCTACGAAGACCCTAACAATCCAGGGACAACAATTAACGCCACTTCTAACACTGTGACTGTAACTGTGGCAGAGGTTGCTGGTATCACTGTCACTGCATCTGGAGTCACAGATAACAATGGCGGTAATGTTGGAGTTGGTGATTTACTTGTTTACACCTACACTTTGACAAACGTAGGTAACGACCCAACCCAATTCCGGGTTCCTAACTTAGCTCAAACAACCGGCCCTGGAACAGTTTCTGGCACTTTGCCTAATGGTGGTGTAGCTAATAGTTTGCAATACAGCACTGACGGTGGCACAACTTGGCAAAATATCACTGCTACTGAGGTAATTATACCCTCGATCGCACCTGGTGGTAGTGTATTAGTGCGTGTGCCAGTTACCGTCCAAGCCGGTGCTCAAGCCAATGACATAATTACCGTTACCTTTGGTGAAACCCCTGGTGATGCTCAGAACCAATTGCGAAATCCAGATGGTGGTGACGTTTACACCGTAGATAACCCCGATGGTAGTGTTGCAACTGAGGTAAATGGCGTACCGATTAATGGTACTCGTGAAGCTAGCGCCACTCAGCAAATTAAGGTGGCTGCAACGCTGAAGACATTCGCTTTAGCCACCATTCTTAAAATTCGCAGTGGTTACAACAATGCTGCCACAACGGCAATCACGGATGACAAGCTGACCTACGATTTGAGTTTGCGAGTTGAATCCAATGATCCCACAGGACAAGGAATTACCCCAGCCGCTTTGACTGGTACAAACATCAATGTTGATAATGTATTTGGCACTTATATCTTGCTTTCTGACGCGATTCCTGCGGGTACAGACTTGGCAGTTGCACCAACTTCGCCTCCCAATTGGCAAGCAGTCTACACGACAGATCCGGTCACAACTGATGCCAATACAGTTAATTGGAAAACCTTTCCCTTGCAAGGCGCTGACACACTCGCAGGTGTAACCCGCGTTGGTTTTATCAATAAGCCAGCTACACTTACTTCTATCGCTCCTGGTACAACAGTCAGTGGCTTCTCAATTCAGCTTGCCGTAGAAGCAACTGCAATTTCACCCTTGACCATTGCCAACATTGCCCAATTGTTTGGTCAAACCCCCACTAATAATTTCCCTGTATACGACGAATCTGGTGACCAAAATCCCAGCAACTACGACGGCCCCCCAGGCAGTATGAACCCTCCTTCGGGTACAGATACCAATAATGATGGTGTTCCTGATACTCTACCACCTGGCAATGTTGATGACGGCTATATTAATAACCCAACATCTCCAGAAACAGGAACTGACCCAAGTAACAATAACAGTGGTGATGGTTCAGTAGGCGGTGAAGCAAACATCTTTACACTGCAAACGTCTGTTGCTTCGGCGATACTCAACGGGCCGCAAAATGCACCAAATGCTACTGGGCCATCGGGTCAGACTAACGATGACTTTACTAATAAATCTTCCCTCATTCCGGCTGGGACAGTTCCTGGTACTACACTTGACCCATCACCAGTTGGATTCACCAATACAATTCAGAACAGTGGGACTAACCCAGGCACTATCACACTAGTGCCAACGATCCCAGCAATTCCTGGAGATTTACCAAATGGAACCAAGGTAACTCTTACCTTTGGTAGTACTTCTGCTGTGTATACCTACACTAATGGAACATTTACAGGGCCCCCTACACCAATCACAATTACCAACGTTGCTGGTGGTGCAAGTATTAACTATGGTGTAGAAATTGATCTGCCAAGCGGTACTGCCCTCTCAACTGATATTAACAGAGGCTTCCCAGTACCTATCACTGCTTCTATTGATACCAATAATGATGGTACATCTGATAGTCAAAACATCACCATAGATCGTGTGTATACTGGCTTTTTGAAACTGGTGAAAGTGTCGCGAGTTCTGCCAGGAACAGGGCCAGCAGTTGGTACAGGTCAAGACGACTTTGAATCAACACCAGCTTTTAACAGTATTGATCCGAATCCAGGTGTTGCTGATGTACCAAGAGTACCTGCTCCGGGGAATATTATTGAGTACCAGATTCGGTATCAGAATATTTCCGATCCTCAATCTGGAACAGGCAATGTGATCTTGAATGCTGACAAGGTTGTGATTACCGAGGATGGTACTCAATCCCCCAACAACTGGGCGTTAGACAACGATGCTAGTGGTCAAATTGATACCAGCAATATCGTCGGTTCAGCTAAAGATTCTGGGGCTGCAACTATCCAATTCTTCAGTGGGAATCCTGCCAACACCTCTGGTATAGACCAAACCGGAACCACGGTGAACACTGATGTTACCAAGTATGTAGATACGGGTACTGGTCAGGTTGCACCAGGTGTTCAAAGAACATTTACCTTCCAACGCAAGGTTAACTAGATAGTTTTGCCTCCTCTTTGCAAGCAAAGAGAGGTAGTGCTTAGGCTGTGTTCGTAGTTGGCGCTTTAGTCCCAACTACGAACTGATTATTTTCCAGCAAAAACAGGGAAAGATAAATTAGCAATCGACATCGTGAAGGTTTTTTAAGGTTATTGATATGAAGCATCTTTCTTTTGCAGGTTTAGGAGCGTTCGCCTTTGGCGTTGGCGGAGCCATCGCTCTCATTGCTACAGTCCCATTTATCGATCAAATTCCGGGAATCGCAAATGTATGGCAGTCAGGAAGTGCGATCGCTCAAAATGTCAAAAATCAAGGGCAAATACAATTGCGTTTAGAAGCAGAAAAGCAAGTGGTGGCACAGGATCAACAAGGTAAGCAAAGCCAGAAATGGGAACCTTTGAAAGGTCAAGTTATGGTACGACCAGGAGATGTGCTGCGCTATACCTTGATTGGTGAAAATAAGAGCGATCGCCTAGTAAAGAATTTGACTCTTAATCAACCTATTCCTAAAGGAATGGTCTACGTGCTGAAGTCTACCAATGTCGCCAACAATGCCAAAGTTATTTACAGCATTGATGGCGGGCGTAGCTTTGTCGAAAATCCCACTGTTAAAGTTACTCTTCCTGACGGCAAAGTGGAAACAAAACCAGCACCAGCCATTGCTTACACTCACATCCGTTTGCAAATTCCGTCACTTGCAGCAAAGGCAATAGTCAAGGCGACTTATCAAACCCAAGTGCGCTGATTGAAAAGGATGCGGAAACACCTTCCTTACTCGCAAAAGAGCCGCAATAAACAGCATTTCCAGGTTCCACCTGGAAACGAGATTTTTAAAGGGTTTTGGCTTAACTAGATTTCCACAAATAAATAAGTGCTTTTATTAACAACAAGCTTGACATTCCAGAGGAGATGTGTTTAGTGAGCCGTCCTCAAAAGCAAATTACTTCTAGCAGTTGCTGGTGGCGACGGTTAACAACTACTGTTCTCCTGGCAAGTGTTTTGCATACTACTATACCTATCCTAGCGATCGCACAACAGACTAACAATCTGGCTGCGTCTTTGCCATTAATAAATCAAGCTACTTATACTTATACAGATTCTACTGGTAATGATCAATATCAAGGAAGTTCTAGTCAAATCAATGTTAGTCCTAACTTATTAATTGACCCATTAGGGAAAATATTAGGTTGCGCTGGCACAATTTTACCTGATTATACAGGTTTTTCAGTTGGTGTCTACGAACTCAATTCTAGTGACCCAACGGGGACAGAATTAGGAAGCTTAGTTTCTTTGACTAGAACAGAGTTACCCAATATTCCTAATAACAATGTTCCTGGCGGTAAATCGCCAAATACCGAGAATAGTAATCCCTACTTCGTTACGAATAACCCTGCGGGTGTCTACAATTTCCTGCTCGATCCGAATAAGGGTCAAACTGATCCAGGTAGAACCTACATTTTTGTAGTTAATGCACCCCCCACTTCTATCTACAAACAACGACGCATCAAAATTGAAATCCTTGATAGCACTGGTATCCAAGGTAATAGTGTCGTGCGGTATGTCGCAACTTCTTTAGATGGTCAACCAATTAATCTCACAGGTCAGGTCAGGGTAGAGCAAACAGTTGTTTTGGTTCCGAATGCAGAACTTGTGGGACTGAACTTATTAGCCTTTGAATTCACCACAAATATGTGTCAAGCCAATCAGTTGCAGATTATCAAAACAGGCGATCGCGCTGCTGCTGAACCTGGGGATACGGTAATCTATCGCCTCTCAATAAAAAATCTAGCTGATGCTGGTCTAAATAATATATTTGCCACCGATAACTTACCTTTAGGATTCAACTTCTTGCCTAAATCTGTGCGGGGAGAGATGGATGGCACACCAGTCACTATCACTTCGGAACGCAATGGAAACACAGTGATATTCCGCTCAGATGTAACGATTCCCACCGATAAAGTCCTGAATATTGCCTATGCTGCTCAACTAACGAGCGATGCGCTACGTGGTACTGGTCGCAACAGTGCGATCGTTAATGCCCAACGAACTGATAACCGTTTTAGCACCAAGGATGGCCCAGCAACGCACCAGTTGAAAATTCGTCCAGGAATCGTTTCTGACTGTGGCACGATTATCGGTCGCGTATTTGTTGATAAAAACTTTGATGGTGAACAGCAGTCTGGTGAGCCTGGAGTTCCCAATGCAGTAATTTTTCTAGAGGACGGAAACCGGATCACCACAGATCCTAATGGTTTGTTCTCTTTAGCTAATGCCTTACCTGGATACCACACAGGTGTACTAGACCTCAGTATTCTCCCTGATTATACCCTAGCTCCTAACAAAAAATTCCGTGAACGCAATAGCCAATCTCGTCTAGTGCGTTTAGAGCCTGGTGGCTTGGTACGCATGAACTTCGCAGTTACCCCCGCCTTCCAGGAGCCAGTCAAGAAATGAAACCCAGATTGCACGGTGCAACTACTTTTAACCTGAGATTGATGGGGACAATGCCGATAGCTCTCAGCCTCGTTTTGTATCCTGCCATAGTCAAAGCAGAACCCGCCAGTGAAAACCTCCTTTTCCACTCCCAGAGCGAATCTCTAGCCCCCAACTCTCCTTTGCAAGCCGAGAAGAGTGTCGAAGATCAAGCGGATCAAAACAAAGTTGCTGAAAAAAGCATGAATTTAAGTTCTCCCCATCTCCTAGAAAATTCCGAGCTGCAACTTCCACCGCTCGAAGTTACCTCAACTTCTCCAGCACTAGCTATTGATACTTCAAATCCAGATATCCAACTAACTGAAACGGCAATAAAACCATTTCAACCAATAACTTCTGTTGATTTACCCAGAGGCTTACGCAAAATAGCCGGAATAGAGGATAAGAAGGACGGACGTAAAGACGCTGATACACAGCTTCAAACTTCTCTTACGGAAATACAACCATTTCAACCAGCAACTTCTGTAGATTTGCCTAGAGGCTTACGTAAAATAACCGGAATACAGGATAAGAAGGACGGACGTAAAGACACTGAGACACAGTTTCAAACTTCCCTCACGGAAATACAACCATTCCAACCAGCAACTTCTGTAGATTTGCCTAGAGGCTTACGCAAAATAGCCCAAGTAGTCGAAGTCAAAGAGAAAATTTCTCCCACTCTCCCTATCTCTACAACAATCAAAATCCTGACTCCGACGGCTAACGCTGTTGTAGATGTACAAGCTACCAGTGTGATTGTGCAATTTCCCGTTGGTAGTCAATTGGAATTGCGGGTGAATGGCGCGTTGGTAGATCCTTCCTTAGTTGGACGGACGGAAACTGATGCCAGTACCAACTTGGTAACACAGACATGGTATGGTGTCTCGTTAAAAGAAGGTGAAAACACCATCTCTGCACAAGTATTAGGAGGGACAGAACCCCCTGTAACGGTGCAAGTTGCAGTCCGGGGAGCGCCGCAGCAACTAACTTTAGAAACAGTTGAGTCCCGTATCCCTGCGGATGGACGTTCTACAGCTACAATTCGGGGTCAACTTATCGATGAGAAGGGCAATCGCTCTAATCGTGATGCTGTTATCACTCTGATACCTACTGCTGGCGAGTTAGTTGGGAAAGACTTCAAACCCGATGAACCCGGATTTCAAGTAGAGGCGAAAGCGGGGCAATTTACAGCTACTTTGCGATCGCAGTTGAAAGCTCAAACTGTCCGAATTCGGGCAATAGTTAATGATTTAGAAGCCTTTACCCAACTGCAATTTGAAACAGCACTGCGTCCGAGTTTGGTAACAGGAGTCATAGATTTGCGTTTGGGCGCTAGAGGTACAAATTATTATGGTAGTTTCCGTGATTTCCTACCTCCTGACAAAGACAATAGAACGCAATTAGATTTCCGTTCAGCGATATTTGCAACTGGTGCGATCGGGGAGTGGTTGTTTACAGGTGCATATAACAGTTCTCGTAGCCTCAATGAAGATTGCAACTGTGATAATCGTCTGTTTAGAACTTATCAATTTAGTGAGCAAAACTATCCTGTCTATGGCGATAGTTCTCAAGTTGATGTCTTAGCTCCTTCCATTGACAGTGTATTTCTGCGTTTCGAGCGTTCAACTCGTATCCCCGGATCTGATCCTGATTATGCCATGTGGGGTGACTACAACACGGAAGAATTTGCTCGGCGATCGCAGCAATTTACTTCTATTACTCGTCAACTTCACGGCTTTAAAGCTAACTACAACTTAGGAAACTTACAAATTACAGGTTTCTATGGCAACCAATTAGAGGGATTCCAACGGGATACCATTGCTCCTGATGGCACCAGTGGTTATTACTTCCTCTCTCGCAGAATACTACAACCAGGTAGTGAAAATGTCTTTATTGAGTTAGAGGAACTCAATCGTCCTGGGACTGTACTAGAACGTAAACAGCTCAACCGAGGCCCAGACTACGAAATCGATTATGATCGCGGAACTTTATTATTCCGCGAACCTATTCTTCGTACAGATATTGATCAAACTGGACAAGTATTAGCACGCCGGATCGTTGTTAGCTATCAATACGACAGCCAAGACTCTGATAGCAATATCTATGCTGGTCGTTTGCAATATAACCTTTCCCGCAACCTCAACACCGAAAGTTGGATAGGAGCAACTTACGTCCAAGAAAATCAGGGGGTGCGTGACTTTCAACTGTATGGTGCAGATGCGCTGATTTCCTTGGGTGACAAGGGTAAGTTAATTGCAGAATATGCCCATTCCAATAATGATTCTGATGTTGTGGGAAAGGTTAGCGGTGATGCTTACCGCTTGGAAGCTGAGGGACAGATTGCTAATGGGATTCAAGGTCGTGCCTATTATCGCTTTGCCGATACGGGTTTTGCTAATAATGCCACTATCAGCTTTGTCCCAGGACAGAGCCGTTATGGAGCGCAGGTTACAGCTAAAGTGACCGCCAGCACCAACGTCAGGGTGCAATATGACCACGAAGAAAATTTTGGCATTGCTCCCCAACCGTTAGATACCTTTGAAGAACTGTTTGCACCTCGTTTTGAGGCGATACCTGGTAGCAAGGTTGATAATTCTCTGACAACAATTTCCGCCGGGATTCAACAACGCCTGGGTAAAGCTACTTTGGATGTGGATTGGATTCATCGTCGTCGGGAAGACCGTATTCCAGACAGCGCCTTGAATAGCAATTCTGATCAATTGCGATCGCGTTTTTCAGTTCCTATCGCTAAAAACCTAACTTTCCAAGCGCAAAATGAACTGAGCTTATCTTCTCAAAAAGATACAGTTTACCCAGACCGGACTATTTTAGGGTTGAATTGGGCAGTAATTCCTGGTGTAAATGTCAGTCTAGCCCAACAGTTTTACACTGGCGGTCAATTTTCGGGTAATTCTATCACCAGCTTAAGTGTGAACGGTGAACACAAACTTGGGTCTGATACTACCTTGACCGGTCGTTACTCTATTTTGGGTGGTGCCAATGAACTGACTACCCAAGGAGCAATTGGTCTAAATAATCGCTGGACGATCGCTTCAGGATTGCGGCTAAATTTAGCTTATGAGCACGTATTTGGCAGCTTCTTCGCACGGACTGGAGCAGGTCAACAATATGCCCAACCCTACGCTTTTGGTCAATCAGCATCTGCGATCGGATTTGATGGGGGGGATAGCTATAGTGTGGGGCTGGAATACTCTGATAATCCTCAGTTTCAGGCTAGCGCTCGGTACGAACATCGTTCCTCTTCTGGTGGGAGCAATACAGTAATTACCGCAGGCGCGACGGGTAAAATTTCTCCGGCGCTGACAGCTTTGGTGCGCTATCAACAAGCAAACTCTTCCAATCAAAAACTTTCAGGACTGGGAGATACTGTTAATATGAAGTTGGGTTTAGCCTACCGCGACCCCAACAATGATAAACTTAATGCTTTGTTGCGTTATGAATATCGCCAAAATCCAGCAATTATCCCTGACACGATTCTGTTAGGAAGTGGTACAGGTTCTGAAGACCATACCTTTGCTTTAGAAACTATCTACGCTCCTAACTGGCAATGGGAATTTTATGGTAAATATGCTTTGCGTAACAGCACTTCTTACTTAGCTAGCGATTTAGCTGGTGCTAGTACAGTTAATCTAGCCCAATTTCGGGCTACCTATCGCTTGGGATATAGCTGGGATTTGGTAGGTGAGGCTCGTTTTATCACTCAATCTAGCTACAGCGAAACAGGCTTTGTTGTCGAAACAGGCTACTACCTGACGCCTAATCTACGTCTTTCTGGTGGATATGTGTTTGGTAAAGTCGATGACCGGGATTTCTCAGGAACACGTTCCGCAGGCGGTGCATATTTGGGGATAACGGTCAAGCTGAACGAATTATTTGATGGCTTTGGACAGCAAAAGATTGCTCCACCGCAGCAGGAATCTACGGTGCAAACTTTGTTAAATAGAGTACGCGAGCAGAGGAGCAGCAGAGCAGATGGAGTCTAAATATAAATAGTTTTATATTTAGAATTTTACGTAGTTTTACATAAAAGCATCATCATCTCACGCAGAGGCGCAGAGGCGCAGAGAAAGAAAAGACGGGTAAACTCAGCATTTTTAATGCTTCTAAACAGAAGCCTGAGAAATGAACTTTTGGATACTGTGTATCTCTAATTAATGTGAAATATTTATCCAAATTTGCCACTGACGTAATCTCTGGTATCTTCCTGCTTAGGATTGTTGAAAATATTCTCTGTAAAATCGTATTCAACCAGATATCCCATTTTGCTGCCCGTTTCTGTCGCCTGTGCATTGAAAAATGCTGTCATATCTGACACCCGCGCAGCTTGCTGCATATTATGGGTGACGATAATAATCGTATATTGCGACTTCAATTCTTGGAGTAATTCTTCAACCCGCAAAGTTGAAATTGGGTCAAGGGCTGAACAGGGTTCATCCATTAGTAAAACTTCTGGTTGAATGGCTAAAGCACGAGCAATACACAAGCGCTGCTGTTGACCACCAGATATAGATAGACCACTTTGTTTGAGTTTATGCTTAACCTCATCCCACAAAGCAGCTTGCTTTAAACTCCGCTCTACTAATTCATCCATATCGCCTCGATAACCGTTAATTCTGGCTCCAAAGGCGATATTTTCATAAATTGATTTTGGGAAAGGGTTAGGCTTTTGAAACACCATGCCAACCCGACGGCGCAATTCTACTGTGTCAATTTTTTTGTCATAAATATCGGTTTCATCAAAGGTAATTCTTCCCTCAATGTGTGCGCCAGGAATCAAGTCGTTTAAGCGGTTAAAACATCTTAGTACGGTGCTTTTACCACATCCAGAAGGGCCAATAAGAGCGGTAATTTTATTTTTGCCAATCTTTAAGTTGACATCACGAACTGCTTTGAAATTACCATAGAAAACAGATAATTGTTCAGCTTGTAAAATACTCTCGTAAGTTGCGGTTTTTGAGTTTAATACCATAAAATTTTAGGTAAATACTGAAAATCTACATTTGATTTATTTAGCGTGACTGCTGGAATTTATTACGTAAAAATATTGCTGTTGAATTCATCAACAGCAACACGATCATCAAAACAATAATGCCAGCAGCAGCATTCTGATGAAACTCTACTTGAGGACGAGAAACCCAGTCAAAAATCTGAATTGGTAATGCTGTAAAAGAACTTTGCAAACCTTTTAAAGAAGGGTCAGGTAAGAAAGTAATGAACCCAACAGCCCCAATTACGATCAACGGAGCTGTCTCGCCGATCGCTCGTGAAAGTGCCAGAATTGTACCAGTAAGTATACCTGGTAAAGCAATGGGAAAAATTTGTTCTCGGATGATTTGCCACCTGTTGGCACCAAGGGCAAAACCTGCTTGCCGCAGACTATCGGGAACCGCACGCAGCGCTTCACGAGTAGTAATAATGATGATTGGTAGAATCAACAAACTTAAGGTTAAAGCACCAGCTAGCACACTGCGTCCCTTGGTGATTGGTTCTATTAACCGGACAAAAATTTGCAAGCCCAGTAAGCCGTAAATAATCGATGGCACTGCGGCTAAATTGGCAATATTGATTTCAATCAAGCGAGTAAACCAGTTGTCTTTGGCATACTCTTCTAAGAAAATTCCTGCGCCCACTCCTAAGGGAAAGGAAATTAAGGCCGTTATTACCAATAGCCAAATAGTACCAACTAAGGGAGCTAATATCCCAGAAGAGGAGGCACGGCGAGAAGAAAAACTGGTAAGAAAAGACCAATTCAAGCGTCCAATACCATCAGTTAAGACATCAATGAGCAAAACAACTAACACTAGCAACGCAAATGAAGTTGCAACCCAAGTTGCGATCGCAAAAACTTTGTCGAGATTGTAGCGTTTATTGAGCGCGAGGTCAAAGTTCGGATTTACCCCAGACTGATTTGTAGACTTAGTATCACTCGTTGTCATTCGTATTTCTCCCGGAAGCGCCGAACAAACCAGTAACTAAAAACATTCAGGGCTAAGGTGATGAGAAACAAAGTCATACCCACCGCAAAAATAGTTTTATACGCCAGTGAGCCTGCCGGTGTGTCTCCTTTACTTACTTGGACAATGTATGCTGTCATTGTCTGAATTGGCACTAAAGGATTGAAGCCCAACTGAGGATTTTGTCCAGCCGCTATGGTAACAATCATTGTTTCACCAATGGCGCGGGAAATAGCCAAGATAAAAGAAGCTACTATCCCAGATAAAGCCGCCGGTAATACTACTGAAGTAATTGTTTCCCGCTTGGTTGATCCCAAAGCATAAGCACCTTCCCGTAAACTACGCGGAACGGAATAAATAGCGTCTTCACTCAAAGAAGCTACCAAAGGAATAATCGAAATTCCTAATACTATACCCGCACTCAAAGCATTGAATCCCTGTATCCCAGGGATGAATGTTTGCAGGAAAGGTGTAACTGTGAACAATGCAAAGTAACCAAAAACAACAGTGGGTACGCCTGCCAATACTTCTAAGGCTGGCTTTAGCCATTTGCGAAGTTTAGCTGGCGCATACTCACTTAAGCAGATAGCGGCTAACAATCCTAATGGTAATGCTACCGCGATCGCAATTACAGATATGAGCAATGTGGCGCTAATTAGCACTATGATTCCGAACTGCTTATTAGTAAACAGGGGTGTCCATTGTGTGTCTGTTAAAAACCGCCAGATGGAGACTTCTTGAAAAAATTCTACAGTTTCAAAAATCAGCGTTAAGACAATCCCAATTGTAGTTAAAACTGAGACAAAGGCAAACAAGGCAAACAGCGCTTTTACACCAGTTTCTACTCGCTTACTCAAAGTCCGATTGGGCTGCCATAAGTTGGATTTATCTGGTTCATTAGATGGTGGGCTGGTAGTCATTTGGGGACAACCTCATAAATTCAAACTCTTTTTATCGGCACTGTGCACAGTTTGTAAAAGCTACCTTCAAGCTGGAAGTAAAACTTACTTTAAAGACTATGAGCCTTAAATTAAATTTACCTATGCTGACTTTATTTACAAGCAGCTACCTCCAGCTACTAGGGCTTAGTGCAAATTGTTCTGAGAAAGTTACATTTTCAAGAGAGTAATTAAGGAATAACTCTTACTTTTCTTTCTTGAGAAGTTCTTTCAGAGTTACACCGATTTGAGAACCCTTACCCTCAAAAACCGAACCTACTTTCCCACTATTGAAACGTGCCTGAACTTCAGGAACTATGTCACTAGGTAAAGGCACGTAGCCCACTTCAGTAACTAGCTTTTGGTTTGCCTGAGCATAATTGAAATCAACAAAAGCCTTAACTTCAGGACGCGTCGCTGCTGTTTTTTTGATGTAGATAAACTCTGGGCGAGCCAGGGGCTGGTAAGTACCATCAGCGATCGTTTGTGGACTAGGCTGAACACAGCCCTTACCACCATCAATGGCTACAAGCTTTAATTTGTCTTTGTTGTTTTCGTAATAGGCATAGCCGAAGAAGGCTACACCACCTGGATCAGAACTCACACCCTGTACCAATGTATTGTCATCTTCACTAGCAGTATAGTCTCCCCGGCTTTCTCCTTCCTTACCCACAACTGCTTGAGTGAAATAATCGTAAGTACCGGAGTCAGTACCAGGGCCGTACAAACCTATTTTCTGAGCAGGAAATTTAGGGTTAATTTGGTTCCATTGGGTGACTTTGGTCTGAGCTGCTGGCTCCCACATTTTTTTTAGTTCGGCAACTGTGAGGCATTGTGCAAAGTCGTTTTTGGGGTTAGCTACCACTGAAAGTCCGTCATAAGCGATCGGTAATTCAATATACTCAATATTACCTTTTTTACATAGTTCCACTTCTTCTGCTTTGATGGGGCGCGAAGCATTAGAAATATCAGTTTCACCTGCACAGAACTTCTTAAAGCCTCCACCTGTACCAGACTGAGCCACAGTAACTTTTACCCCAGTATTCGCCTTTTGAAACTCTTCCGCCATTGCCTCAGAAATAGGATAGACAGTACTGGAACCATCTATCTGAACTGTTCCAGATAAATTTGATCCGGCTGCTGTATTGGTGGTTGGGTTAGCGCCGCCATCAGTCGCTGGGGTAGGGTTGTTAGAAGCTTGATTGTTATCGCCGCAAGAGCCAATACCAATTGCCAGAGCAACTAGGGGAGCAACCAACCGCATCTTTGAAGAGAACATAAAGGATTTTTATAAATTATGCTATGGATTAACAGTATGAACATTAGCACTGAAGAGTCAGAAAAAAAGTTAACAAATGGTTAAGTAAATGCTAACGCATACTTATGATTTACAAAGTTAAAGTTAGTAAAGGCACAGGTTCAAATACGTAATAATTTAAGATGTGGTTTAAATTATACTAAGATTTAGCACTGAATAAAGTAAAATACAAATAATTTTGGTACGCTTTAAATATTTTTTAATTTCTGCGTACTCCTACTCTTAAGCAAGCTACATGGTACTTCCCTACCGGAAGCAGTACAGGCAAAGCCAATGTGGGAGAGTTCATATATTAATGTCTATACTGGTTGCTGTTGGTTTTCGCTTTTGCCTTTCCTTGGTTGCCTGATAAATGTTTGCTGCTTCCAATCAATTATTATGGTCTATGGTTGGCTTACTCCTAACAGTGGGTGGCACTTTCCTAGAAGCTTATGGCATCACCTTACCTTGGAGTTGGAGTAAGCAAGGAATTCAGACTTTTTCTTTAGGTGTCACTTTTCAAATTGGCGCAGTACTGTTGGTGGGTTGTTTAGGGGGCAAAAATGCTGGTGCACTCTCGCAAATTGCCTATTTAGTGATGGGGTTAACCTTATTACCTGTATTTGCCGATGGTGGTGGTATCGGTTATGTGAAGCTCTCTCAGTTTGGCTATCTGCTAGGCTTTATTCCTGGAGCTTGGATTTGTGGCTTGTTCGCCTTTAAAGCTAGACCTCGACTAGAAACCCTTGCATTTAGTTGCGTTTGCGGCTTGTTAACTCTCCACTTATGCGGTATTACTTATTTGATTATTAGTTATCTTTTTCAGTGGAAAGGCACAGAAAATCTATCCTTGATGCAAGCCATCCTTAGGTACTCCTGGTTTGCACTACCAGGGCAACTAACTGTAGTCTGTGCCGTAACTGTAATAGCATATATATTGCGTCACTTAATGTTTTATTAGTTCATTGTCATTTGTCATTTGTCCAATGACTAATAACTAATGCCTAATGCCCAATGACCAATGACTAATTCGCCATGCATTTAAAAAATCGCCTTTTCTGGATTGCTGCCCTCATAACTTTTTTCTTAGACCAAATAACAAAATACTGGGTGGTGCAAACCTTCAGCTTGGGGCAAACACTACCACTCTTACCTGGAATATTTCACCTCACCTATGTCACTAACACTGGTGCTGCTTTTAGCTTGTTAAGTGGAAAAGTAGAGTGGTTGCGTTGGCTATCTTTAGGAGTGAGTTTAGTATTGATAGCGTTGGCGTTGTTTAGTCCAGCGTTAAATCTGTGGGATCAGCTAGGCTATGGTTTGATTTTAGGTGGAGCTATGGGTAATGGTATTGATCGCTTTGCTTTAGGCTATGTTGTTGATTTTCTTGATTTTCGCCTGATTAACTTTGCTGTATTTAATGTAGCAGATTCATTTATTAGTATCGGTATTGTTTGCCTGTTAATTGCTTCGTTCCAAAAAACACCGACTTCAACTGGTAGGTAACATTCAGTAATATAAAAATTTTAAAATTTGTTTACCCCCTTTTTAAGCTCCGGTGTACACACAAGTCTGAAGTTGTTCAAGAATCTGGGTTTTACCCCACCTTAACCACTGCTTGAATTCAATGAACGACCGCCCGAATTCAATAAACGACCGCCCGAATTCAATAAACGACCGCCCGAATTCAATAAACGACCGCCCGAATTCAATAAACGACCGCCCGAATTCAATAAACGACCGCCCGAATTCAATAAACGACCACCCGAATTCAATAAACGACCGCCCGAATTCAATAAACGACCACCCGAATTCAATATATTTATTGCATAAATTCTCAAAACCTCACCTGAAACCTTATTTACTAAGGTTTTAGCTTTAGTTTTACCCCACCCTAACCATCACTGCAATTAAGTAGGTAATCTTTGGGTATTTAAGAAGAAATTCAACTTGTGTGTACACGGTAGCCTTTTTAAGGGGGTCGCCGCAGGCGGGGGGATCTTAACCCAACCGTATTGTATTGAATTGTAGTGACAGATGAAGCCCTATTTTGTTTGCGTAGTGTTTTGTAGTGAGAGATGAAACCCTCACTAAAAACCTTTAATTATTGACGCTAACTTGCATAAAAGCAGTGCTGGAGCCGCTTACTACAAGCGAATCATTCGGGAAAAATGAGTGGCGATTAGCTTACCACTAATTCTTTGCTTTTGGTTGCGAATTGGGAATCGTCACATCTATCGGCGTTACCTTTGCAGCTAGCTGCGTCAGGGGCGGTTGAATGGCGGTTTGATTTCCTACCACTAGAGTTACGATATTTTCTGGCTTGAGGTATTCTTGTGCTACTCGTTGCACATCAACGGCGGTGGTGGCGGCGACGGCTTTTTGATAACGAAAGAGGAAATCAGCAGGATAGCCGTAATATTCGTATTGCATCAACCGTGATAAGGTTTGTCTGGGGGTTTGAAAGTTGAACACAAAAGAGTTGAGTGTAGAGTCTTTGGCGAAAGTCAATTCTTTTGCTGTCACTCTTTGAGCTTGGATACGCTTGATTTCGGCTTGTAAGGCTTTGACAAACTGTACTGTAGCATCCGATCGCGTTTGTCCACCAGCAATAAACATTCCCGGATAATCGTAGCGGGGACTCCAGTAGCCATATACAGAATAAGCTAAACCTTGACGCGATCGCAATTCATTAAATAAGCGTCCGCCAAATCCATTTAAGACTTCATTCAATACATTCAGCGCTGGATAGTCTGGATTGTCGAACCTTCCGCCCAAATGCCCGATAAGCACACTACTTTGCGTCAGTTGTGGTTGATTCACAAAAAAGACTCCACCTGCATTAGCTGGCGAAACTTCTGGTAATTGGGGTTTCGCAATTTTGGGGTTGAGCTTCCAGTCGCCAAACTTAGCTTCAATGAGCAATCGCATTTTCTTGGGATTAAAATCTCCCACAATCCCTAAAATCATATTATTGGGGTGAAAATATTGCTGATAGAACTTGAGCAAATCCTCACGGGAAACTTGATCCACCGTTGCATACTCTGTCGTGCGAGCATAAGGGCTATCTTTCCCATAGATCAATTTCTCAAATTCTCGACTAGCAATATCATCTGGATCGTCGTTGCGACGAGCAATACCACCTCTAACCTGAGTCTTAGCTAAGTCTAGCTTTTCTTGAGCGAATACTGGCGATCGCAGCACCTGGGTAAATAGCTCAAACACAGTTTCTAAATCTTCACTGAGTGCGTCAAAGCTAGCAGTACCAGAAGCTTCACCAATATTAGTTTCAACCTCAGCTGCTCGTTGTTCCAATATCTCATTGAGTTCATCAGGCGAATGATTCTTAGTTCCCCCAGTCCGCATCACCGCACCTGTAAAACCAGCCAACCCGACTTTCTGTTGTGGCTCCAAACGACTCCCAGTTCGTACTAAGGCTGTACCCTTCACCAAGGGTAACTCGTGATCCTCCATTAAATAGATAACCAAGCCGTTTTGGAGAACAAACCGCTCATACTTGGGTAACTTAATCTCAGGTAGCGGTGCAAGTTGCAACTCATTGTAATGCTTCGCTTCAGCCGTCGCCGCCAGAGAAAAGTTACAAGTTAAAAGTAAACACACAAAAACAGCAACCAAAACATAAATAAGCCCCTTCCCATTTTTGATTTTGAATTGTTTACCCTTCATCTCATACCTCTGCATATTTCTCTTCCTTTGCGCCTTTTGCGGTTCGTTTCTCTGAAAGGATTTCCAACAAATAAATTATTTAATCTGTGGGGTGGGCACCTTACCCGCATTTGATTACGGGTAGGCGAGATGCCATTGGTGTCAACTTAACTTAAAAATCAGTTTAGACAGAGCTTTGAGAGATTGCCTCGTTCCCAGTCTCCGACTGGGAATGTATTCCGAGAGGCTCCGCCTCAAGACTTGCGGCAGAGCCGCAATGATGTGCATTTCCAGCCAGAGGCTAGAAACGAGGTTTGAAAGGGATTTTAGCTTAAGTTAACACCAATGGCGGGACGCCCACCCCACAATAAATAAGTCGTTGAGTATTTTTTATTGGGAAGTCCCTAAGCTTCTTTCGATAACAGCTTACCAATCGTGCGATTTTCCGGCGTAAACGTCTTCTTTGCCACCCGTTGAATATCAACAGTCGTCACCGCCGCAATATCATCCAATTGCTTAAACAAATTCCGCCAAGAACCAGTTTTTACCTCATATTCCAACAATTGTTCAGCCATCCCCATATTAGAAGCGAGGATGCGTAACAAACTCGCCCGTGCTTGAGTTTTGACTCGTTGCAACTCAGTTGCCGTTACAGGCTCAGTTTTTAATTTGTCAATTTCTTGGCGCAAAGCTACTGCCAACTCATCAACTGTATGACCAGGAGCCGTGAGAGCATAGAAAAATATCAGGTTTGGATACTTATCTCCAGGAAATCCACTGTAACCTTGAGCATTTAGCGCCAAACGCTGCTTTTCTACCAAAGATTTATACAGCCGAGACGTGCGCCCATCACTTAATAAACTGCCAATGATTTGATAAGCTGCATTATCTGGATGAGTCATGGCTGGACGATGATAACCTTCCAAATACCAGGGTTGAGAAGGTAGTTGTAAAGTAACTTCCCGTGTTTGTTGTTGTAGCGGTTCCACCGGGATTTGCTCAACAGCTTTAGTTTTAGCTTGATAACGTCCAAAATAAGTTTGTGCCAGTTTTTTCACCTCAACCGGATTAACATCTCCGACGATCGCGATCGCTATGTTACTTGGTACGTAGTGAGTATCAAAAAACTTTTGCACATCTTCTGGCGTCAAATTGCGGATATCTTTGTCATAACCAATTATCGGACGCCTGTAGGGATGGACTTTGTACGCAGTATCAATAAATTTCTCTACCATCGTTCCAATGGGTGAATTATCTACCCGCATTCGTCGCTCTTCTAAAATTACATCTTTTTCTTTATAAAACTCACGACGAATTACAGGATCGAGAAATCGCTCCGACTCTAGCGACATCCAAAGTTCCAGCTTATTAGCAGGAAAGCTGTACAGATAACGAGTGGCTTCGGTTGAAGTGTTGGCATTTAAACCCACACCTCCCGCTTGTTCGACAATTTGCCCTAGTTCGTTTTGCTTGACTAACTTAGCTGCTTGCGATTCCACTTCCTCAAACTCAGCTTGTAATCGCGCAACTTCATCTTTCTTGCCATTGGCTTTCGCTGTTTTAATTAGAGCATCCAACTGCTCTAATTTTTCAAGTAGTGGTTTTTCGGCTTTGTAATCTTCTGTACCAATGCGCGTTGTACCTTTGAACGCCAAATGTTCTAGAAAGTGAGCAACACCAGTTTTGCCATCTGGCTCATCCACGCCACCGACATTTGCATAAGTAAGAAAGGAAACCACAGGTGCTTGATGCCGTTCTAAGACAATGAATTTCAAACCATTGTCGAGACGAAACTCTGTTAACTGCTTAATCACTCGATCCAAATAAGGTTGGATTGAGCTTTGATTTTGATTTGGTGTAGTTTGAGTTTTTATCGGTTGCAGCACCCTCTGAGTTTGAGCCAGAGCCATTTCTGGCAACAGTCCCCACCAGAATATGATCAGAACTGACAACGTAATCAACAGCCAACGTAGTGTAAGGGATACTTTCTTTGATAAATCCAATATTGGTTGCAAGCAATTGAGTTGGTTCATAAGCAAAAATCAAAGTAAGGTTACACTACTTAAAAAACAAGGTACTTAGCAAAAGAGCGTTAATTTTGTATTAAGCTTTCAATGGCGCTTTGTACTTGACGTTAGACAATAATCCTACAAATCCTGTTCCAAATATCTCACCATAACTGTTATGCGAGTTTTTAATTCTTCTCCTCCCTCAGAGGCTCAGACACGCACCCGGATTTTAGAAGCAGCACAACGATTGTTTGCCTCTAAGGGATTTGACGGCACTACTACCCGTGAGTTAGCACAGGCAGCAGGTGTAGCTGAAGGCACTCTCTTTCGTTATTTTCCCAATAAAAAGGCGATTTTGGTAGAAGTAGCTACAAGTGGATGGGTAGAGATTCTGACAGATTTGCTTACAGAACTGAGTGAAATGGGAAGCTATAAAGCTGTAGCGCAGGTGATGCGCCGTCGGATGTGGAATTTTCAAAAAAATGCCGATGTGATGCGCGTTTGCTTTATGGAGGTGCAATTTCACCCCGATCTGCGCGATCGCATCCAATTAGAAGTGATTACCAAAATGACTGATGTGGGCGAAGCGTTCTTTCAAAGCGCGATGGATAAAGGCATCTATCGCCAAATGGATGCCAAGCTAGTTGCTAAAGTTTTCCTCGGAATGTTTGCGATCGCAGGTTTTTCCAACAACACCATCATAGAGCCAGACGCTTCTCCCCAACAAATGCAGCAAATGGCAGAAGGACTGGCTGATATCTTCCTGAATGGAGTCTTAGCCAAAGAGTAAGCATTGGACATGGGTTATTTTTCCCCTACTCCCCACTCCCTACTCCCTACTCCCCACTCCC
>NZ_WBKM01000156.1 GCF_015714725.1 Nostoc sp. WHI | reverse complement strand
CCCCCCCTACCATCAAACACGCTGGGAGGTGTCCCTCAGTGGCTGTGCCATCATAATTTATACTTGATTCATTCAAAAAACCACCTAAAAACCATTTACGAGACATCTGCCATCCAACACGAGTGTTGAAAGCATTATGTTTTTTTCCTACTTCTAGCCAGATTTTTTTCTGCACACTCAAGCCATATCGCCCACTGCTGTATTTTACCCACAATTGGTCAATGGTGCGTAGGTCATTACAGGGAAACTTTTCCATTGAATCAGTATCCAACCACGTTTCTTTTTCTCTGTTTGCCACTTTAAGCATAATTGCTAAAGTTTCTTGATCCGCTTCTTTCCACTTTCCAGCTTTGAGCAAATCGCGTAACCGCGTATAGTCTACACCAATCGCGTAAGAACTCAGGTCATCATTCTCCTGTGTTGCTTTTGCAGTGGTTGTTTGAGTTGCTTGCTGTTCTTTTCCCTGCCTCTCAGTTTCTTCTGGTTGGCGTTGTAGCATTTCTGCTTCTTCTCTTTGTCGTAGTCTCTTGGCTTCTTCTGTTGGAGCTAAAATTGGTTCTTCAATTTGCGTTACATCCTCATCCCTGAGTTCTAAAGACTGCTGAAACTGTTTTAATCCAATGCGGACATATTCATCTAGAGGGTATTGCGCTTGAACTGTTTTTGTAAATTCCTGCTCATAACGCCGCAGTTTATTTTTATATTCTTCTTTTTCTCGTGGTTTCTGTATCTGAACCAGTTTTTGATATTCCGCTCCTGTAGCAGAGGTAATTTCTAACTTAATCGCCGCGACATCCTCATCTCTTAGACCTAAAACATCCTGTTGGTAATCCTTCAATATCCTCAGAGTATGTTCATCTAGGGGATATTTTCGCTCAACAGCCTTGGTAAAAGCTTGTTTATAACTTTCTAAATTTGCAAATCGCCTACGGAAAGGCTCTAGAACTTCGGTTTCTATTTCCTCAGCTTTTCCATCTGTCAGTCCAAATGTTTTCCGTTTTGGCTTTAAGACTAAGAAAGCAAATTCATCTAGTTCACCATTTTGGGCATATTGTTCAACAAGCTTGCGATACTCTGCCTCTGGATTCTTTGGGGCATAGGCTAGTAAAATATTGTATCCTTCCTTATCCAGAATTATATCTGGTGTCATGTTAGGCTTGACTATTTTGACTTTTGCCTTGGCATAATCGTGCAGTTCATGTACATGAATATTGCCATCACCATTTTTGTCTGCTGCGCCTGTCTCAATTCCCTCAACTAAATACTGAGTGTAGAGCGAAAGTGTTGCACCTTCTTGTTCAAAAGAAGTTTGAGTTGCACTTGAAGATGTGAGAACAACTCGCCCCTCCGCGCCTAACTGCTTTTTGATATCGACACCGACACTTTTTGTCCGCCAACCTTGAGCGATCGCACCACTGTAGCAAGCATCTAAAATCAAAACTTGCCGTCTAGCATAGCAATTGTTTGATTGTCCTTGGATAAAATTTGCGTCTACAGCAGTAGCTTCAAAATCGTCTTTAGCCGTATTTCGAGTCGCTAAATAGAGATGATCTTGATCATTAGTAATACCATGACCAGAGAAAAAGAATAATACTAAATCATCTTTAAGAGCTTCTTTAAACAGCTTTTGAATTGCCTTTCGCATAGCGATCGCATCGGGATTAAGCAGCCGTTCAACCTGTTCAAAACCTCCCAAGTTTGGGTTTTGCAAAACTCGCTGCATAGCTTCCACATCGTTGAGAGCAGATGATAGGGGCGGGATACCTTCACCATATTCACTGACTCCAATCAGCAGCGCTATCTTCTTAGACATTTCCGCCACCCATTGCTGCGAATAAGTCTTTTGCCACTCTCTCACCTTCTAGTAGCTCTTCTCGGCTTTTAGCTTCAATGCTGACTTCTTTATTGCCAACTTTGACAGTAATTTTGATCGGTTTGTCTCCCAGGCGATCGCCCAAAAAACTTAAAAAACCTTTGACATTCTTTATACTTACTTCAGCCGTCAGCACTCCGATCAAAGTGGCAAACCCTGGCTTGCTTCCCGCTTCTGGGTTCAAATCTTCGGCGCGATCGGCCTTCTCTACCTCATCCAGATCCCTAATTTCCCGCAGCAGCTTGCTAGCTATTTTTTGCCGTCTCTCATCATCTAACTCTGGGTCATCAAGGGCAAAGGTGAATTGTACAGTGGATTCGTCTGTCATAGTAACCTTTAAAGTTTTATTATATACACGGCATCATAGACCACACCGTAAGATTCTACGATTTTGGATAAAAAAAAGATAGTCTACAAAAAATATTAAGTAAAAAATTTATTGTTTTTTAATAAAAGTCGATTTGCTATGGTCAAAGTTTTAAAGGATTCTTCGGCATTTGATTACAACTACTATAATATTTTCTGGAAATGCGCCCAGAATATGCCTTACCCTGATTTCTATCAAGCTTGGCATCAGTCTAATTTTGCTACTCGTGCAATGCGAAGGTTTGCAAAAATCCTCTTCACAAGAATAATTTGAGTACTTTTGCAGCAGCAACGTTACAAATAAAGTTGCCGCGATCGCAACAGCTTATCCACTCGTTACAAAGACAGACGCAGACTTTACGAATGTTTATCTGTTAGGAACAACAGCTTAAGCATTTATTATAAATAGATACTCATTTGCTGCGATCGCTGCGATCGTGTAATTATCATAACAAATTCTTAAAATTTAAGCTAACAAATTAAGCATTAATTATAAATGGGTACTCCAACATCGTATTTGGGTACTCCAACATCGTATTTGGGTACTCCAACATCGTATTTGGGTACTCCAACATCGTATTTGGGTACTCCAACATCGTATTTGGGTACTCCAACATCGTATTTGGGTACTTCAACATCGTATTTGGGTACTCCAATATCGTATTTGGGTACTTCAACATCGTATTTGGGTACTTCAACATCGTATTTGGGTACTCCAATATCGTATTTGGGTACTTCAACATCGTATTTGGGTACTCCAATATCGTATTTGGGTACTCCAACATCGTATTTGGGTACTCCAATATCGTATTTGGGTACTCATTTGTTATAAATGCTTGCACCTTAGTAACAACAGTTTATTTATTTCTAGCAAATGCTTAAGCAAACCTGATTAGTATAGAAGTTACCGTAACAAATGGCTTCGCTTAGTTTTTTTAGCTCATGCCTTTTGGTTGTTAGGTTTAATTATAAAATTATATCAGTGGCAGTAAACCGCCCAGCAAGCGATCGCGCAATTATGGCTATTTGCTACTTTTGTATTGCACTTGGCTCATTAAAATTCAAAATGAAAGTTTTTGGTAGGCACTTCAATTTCTTCAACTCGCCATGCAGCATAGGCAAGCGCCTCATAAATATCAGCTTCTTCAAGGTAGGGATATGCTTTGAGAATATCGCTATTACTGTGTCCAGATGCCATTAAACCAATGATAGTACCAACAGTCACACGCATTCCTCGAATACAGGGTTTACCGCCCATTACTTCTGGATTGCGGGTAATTCTGGTGATGTTTTGCATGGTTATTACCTCGCTATTTGGGGTTATTGTATTTATATATTCCCACAAATAATTAAGAGGATGAAGCAATTGAGTAACCTAGATAAAGTTTTAGATGCGGCAATGGATCTGCCTTTAGAGCAGCAAGAAATGCTGGTAAAAATTCTCAAAAACCGAATTATTGAAAGTCGCCGAGATGAAATTGCGTCAGATGCAGCAACTTCCATTGCTGAATTCCAAGCAGGTAGATTCAAAGTCCAGACTGCTACTGAAGCAATTCAAGAATTACGGGAATATCTCAATAACCCAAATGCAGCCGATGTATAGGTTGGTTATTACTAGCAAATTTAAAAGAGCGTTCCGAAAATTTGCTGACTTTTCACGGTATCTGAAAAACCTCTCTCTAAATCTCTCTCCTACAAGGAGAGAGACTTTGAATTTTCCCCCTTCCCGTGTCGGGAAGGGGGTTAGGGGGTTAGGTTTTCGTGGACTTATCCACATAACGTGAAAAGTCAGCAAAAATTTGCTCGTCGTAATGCTGACTTACAAGCCGGTATAGAAGAAACTATTGCTGCTATGGAAAATGATATATTTGCAGCTAACTTGGGTACTCACAAACTAGAGGGAAAGCTATCAGGCTTGCTTTCATGCTCTTGTGGATATGATTGTCGCATTGTTTTCTCAATGAAAACCGATGACGAGAGTGGGGAACAAGTTGTTCTTTTGCTAGACATTGGTACTCATGACGATGTTTATTAGCTTACAGTACAAGTGCGATGTCTACGACGGGCTACGCCTACGCCATTTTGTAGCAACCATCTTAAAATCCTGTTATCTTCATAACTACCACGTAGAACTCCCTAAAAAATGCCTGTTTAAAATTTTGTTAAACCCTTGGGTTAAACTATTGCTAAAGTACTCTAAAGTTTTTAATTCCTTATGACTCAATCACCAGTAAAAACTCTCTACGAAACAGACTTTGCATTGTGGATTCAGCAGACTATCAATAGCTTACAATCCCAAGATTATAGCAAGGTAGATTGGGAAAACTTAATTGAGGAGATAGAAGGATTGGGGAGGAGAGATAGACGGGAATTAGAAAGCCGTTTGACAACTTTATTTGAACACGCCTTAAAACGGAATTATGTAAATTTACCAGAATGTTATGGCGGTTGGGAAGCAACAATTAGCCGCACTCAACAGGAATTAAGTCGTATTCTTCGAGATTCTCCTAGTCTGCGTAATTATTTCTTAAATATATATGATGAATGTTATCAAAATGCGCGTAAAAACATTAGTAAGGAATATAAAATAAAATTTCCTGATGATTATCCTTTTCCTAATAATGTAGAAACATTATTGAATGAAAGTTTTTGGTGTTGAGGATCAAAGTCTTTTTAATTCTGACCTCTGACCTCTGGATTTTTATGTTTAAACTTACTCAAACCAATCTTTACCTCCTGGTAATTCTGCTAAATGATGATCAATAATCTCTGGTAGTTCTTTAGGTTGATATTGATAAGTTAAATGTAAAAGTTTTTGAGCAATATCAATCAAGAGTTCTTGATTAATCCTTTGGAAAATTTGACTAGGTTTTAACGTACCATCAAAAATTTCAGCACTTGCTGGTCGAATTGCGATCGCTATTGCTTCATCTAAATATTCTTGCCATTCATCAGCTTTAATATAGTAAGATTTTTGATTATCTTTAAGATTTAATTTGGCAATTTGAATTACTGAGTCAGAGATTGAAGCAATCCAAGAGTTAGTTAAACGCTGTTCAATTTGATTTTTAATGAGATGAATACATAATCTTACTAAAAATGCTTCTATTTTTCGCAGAGTTGCCTGTTTACTCATCTCCTCTAAATCATCAATAATCTCTAGTGCCTCATCATAACGACCTTCTAAAATACTTTGTCTTAATTCTATGAATTCTTGTGTCATATATTTTTAGGAACAGAAAGCGTGAGAGTTTTATCAAAATTAAGTAGATAAACAAAATTAATTACACAATGACTGTAAAATTCTGGTCTAATGTAAGAATTAGGGTTTAAGCAAACACTAAGCAATGCCCACCATCCAAAAATTTCTTCGTTAAACTGACTCCACTGAGGAAGCACCAAAACGATAGCCTTTACCGTAAACTGTCTGAATCAGCGTCGTTTCTCTACCTACCTCAATCTTACGGCGCAGTAAGCGAATTAATGCCGCTATCACATTACTACTGGGTTGTTCTTCTTCTTGCCAAAGATTTTGCAAAATCTGAGCGTGAGTTAGAAGTTGTCCAGTGTGTTCCATAAAGTATTGCAGCAGCTGGCTTTCTTTTTGCGATAGCTCAATTATCCGTCCTTGGCGATAGGCTACTTGATTTTCACAATCAAGTTCTAAATCAGCTACAGTCAAGCGTCCGGTGATGGTTTCATAGGCTTGAGAACCGGAACGACGCAACAAAGCACGAACTCTTGCTAATAATTCCCGTAGTTCAAAAGGCTTCACCAAATAGTCGTCTGCACCAGCATCTAAACCTTGTACGCGGTCGTCTAGAGTATCCTTGGCTGTAAGAAACAAAACGGGAGTAGTTTTACCTTGGTATCGCAATTCTTGACAAATCTCTAACCCCGTTTTTCCTGGCAGCATCCAATCTAAAATTAATAGATCATAACTACCTGCTTGTGCATGTTCGCTGCCACTTGTTCCATCATAAGCAGTATCCACACTGTAACCCTCACGAATTAACAAGCGACTCAAGGGTTCAGTTAATTCAACTTCATCATCAACTAATAAAATTCTCATGCTGCTTGTGGTAAGCATATAGAGATATTCTCAATATTATTCTGCCGGAACGTCAAGGATACTAAGAAAAAGAATGCTGACTGTTGCATTGCCAAAAGGGGAATTACTTAAAAATAGCATCCGCCTGCTACAATCTGTAGGATTAGACTTTAGCAATTTTTTGGATTCAGGAAATCGTCAACTTCAGATTACTGACGCTAAGGGACTTGCAAAAGGTTTGCTGGTGCGAGCGCAGGATGTGCCTGTTTATGTAGAATATGGTCAGGCTCAACTGGGTATTGTTGGTTACGATGTGCTGCGGGAGAAACAGCCGCAAGTTGCTCACTTGGTGGATTTGCCTTTTGGCCATTGTCGAATGTCGGTGGCGGTAAAAGCATCGAGTTCTTACCGATCGCCTTTAGATTTACCACCGCATGGTAGAGTTGCTTCTAAGTATGTCAATTGCGCTCGTGAATATTTTCACAGTCTAGATTTACCAGTGGAAATAGTGCCGTTGTATGGTTCAGTAGAACTAGGGCCAATTACTGGAATGTCAGAAGCGATCGTAGATTTGGTTTCTACAGGACGGACTTTGCGCGAAAATGGTTTGATTGAAATTGCTATTCTGTATGAAAGCACGGCGCGGTTGATTGCTCATCCTCTAAGTTACCGCCTGAATACGGGTAATTGGATTGATGTGATTGCCAAGCTGCGAGAAGCCGTTTTAGTAGGGATTTAACAGTTATCAGTTTTAGGTAGGACTTACGCATCAAGTACGAAATGTAGGGGCAATTCATGAATTGCCCCTACGGTAAATCAAGGCTTTCACTGCCTTTTTGCGTAAGTCCTGTTAGGGTAACGATCGCTCCACGGTACAGTTATATATCATGTATCCGTATTCCAAAATAAACGCAAAGAGCAGACTACACAAGGATGGATATTACAATGCCCATCCTTGTATCGACGGTAGGAAGTTTTGCACATTTGGAATGCTCTTTAATTTTGTTAACCAAAATGATCATTTTCATTAACAAAATGATCATTTTCATCAACAAAATCATAATTTTCATCAACAAAATCATGATTTTCATCAACAAAACGATCATTTTCATCAACAAAATCATGATTTTCATCAACAAAACGATCATTTTCATCAACAAAATTAAAACAGACTTCCCTAAACAGCTAGAGGCGGTGAAAAGACTAACAATTATTAAAAAAGATTAAGCTATTCTTGAGATAGGTACGCTGCTGACTAGATATTACATTTAAATTTATTAATAAAACTTAATGAAATCTGCACCAATTGATACAGAAATGGTGAGACTAGAAGCTCTCCGCCAGTATCAAATTCTTGACACTGAACCCGAAGAAGCCTATGACAATCTGGCTCAGTTAGCGGCATATATTTGTGGCACTCCCATCTCCTTGGTAAATTTTATTGATGAAAACCGTCAGTGGTTTAAGTCAAAAGTAGGCTTAGATGTATCAGAAATGCCCCGGAGTAGTGGGTTCTCATACCTTTGCCAAGAGCAGCGTAACGTTGTAGTGGTTACGGATACCCTAGCTGATCAAAAATTGGCAAACAATCCAGTAGTAACGGGCTATCCTTATGTACGGTTTTATGCCGGTGTACCCCTAATTACTCCGAAGGGAGATATGCTGGGAACTCTGTGTGTAATTGACCAAGTTCCACGGCAATTGAGCCAAAAACAATTGGAGGCTTTTGTAGCTCTAAGTCGTTTGGTAATCGACCAACTAGAACTCAGGCGTAATGTAATTGAGATATCTCAAATTACCGAGAAACTAATGACGCACGAGCAAGCAGCCCGCGCTCAATCTGAAGCTGCGAGAACGCGCATGACTAATCTGCTCGAAAGCATCACTGATGGGTTTTTTGCCCTGGATAAAAAGTGGCGATTCACCTACGTCAATGGTCAAGCAGAACGGCTGTTGCAAAAAAACCAGAATGAAATATTAGGTCAAAGCATCTGGAAAGTGTTTCCAGAAATCATCGGCACAACATTCCATCGTGAGTATCATAGAGCAATTTTAGAACAGGTAAGTGTGGAATTTGAGGAGTTTTATCTGCCACTAAACTGCTGGCTTCAAGTCCACGCTTATCCTGCAAGAGACGGCTTATCTGTTTATTTCCAAGACATTACTGAACGACGGAAAACAGCAGAAGCACTAGAAGAGAGTGAAAAACGCTGGCAATTAGCATTACATGGTAATAATGATGGGATTTGGGATTGGAACCTCAAGACTAATCAAGTGTTCTTCTCAACTCAATGGAAAAAAATGCTGGGGTATAAAGACGACGAAGTTTCCAACGGTTGGGATGAATGGAAAAAACGAATCCATCCCGATGAGCGAGATTGGGTACTCCAAGCCTTCCAAGACCACTTTGCCAAGAAAACACCGTTTTACGTCTGTGAATATCGAGTCCAATGCCAAGACGGCAGCTATAAATGGATTCTAGATCGAGGACAGGCACTTTGGGACGCATTAGGTGATATAGTGCGAATGGTTGGCTCTTATACTGATATCACAGATCGCAAGCAGGCAGAAGAGGAATTAAAACGGCAGAATCTGCGATCGCAACTATTTGCTGAAATCACTCTAAAAATTCGAGAATCTTTACAAATTGAGGAAATTCTTCAGACTGCGGTTACTGAGGTGCAAAAACTCTTACAATGTGACCGAGTTTTGATTTTTCAACTAGAGGCTGACGGTTCAGGGACAGTAGTGCAAGAAGCGGTATTGCCTGGTTGTCCGGTCATTCTAGGAAAAAATTTGCTCGACACTTGCTTTAAAGAAGAATACTTAGAAAAATATCGCCAGGGAAGAGTTAGTAAAATTGAAGACATTGAATCTGCTGATATTAATCCCTGCCATCGAGAATTTCTTGTGCAGTTTGCTATCAAAGCTAATCTTGTAGTGCCGATTCTTGTTAGGGAAGGTATTTGGGGCTTGTTAGTGGCTAATCAGTGTGCTGCACCCCGACAGTGGAATAACTTTGAGACGGAGTTGTTGCAGCAACTAGGTAATCAAATTGGAATTGCTTTATCTCAAGCGCAACTATTAGAAAAAGAAACCCAGCAAAGTCAAGAACTGGCGCGTTCCAATGCCGAATTGGAACAGTTTGCTTATGTTGCTTCCCATGATTTGCAAGAGCCGTTGCGGATGGTAACTAGTTATTTACAGCTACTAGAGCGAAGATACAAAAATAAACTGGATGCCAACGCTGATCAGTTTATCACCTACGCTGTAGATGGGGCACGCCGGATGCAGACGCTAATTAATGATTTGTTGAACTATTCCCGCGTCAGCAGCCGTGGACAGCCCTTTATGCCAGTTGATGGTAATGTTGTATTAGGAGTTGCGATCGCTAATCTCCAACTTGCGATCGCGGAAAGTAAAGCAGTTATCACTTATGATCCTCTACCTGAAGTGAGAGCTGATGCTACCCAATTAATACAAGTATTTCAAAACCTCATTGGCAACGCGATCAAATTTTGCCAGAATCAGCAGCCACAAATTCATATTGGGGTAGTGAGAGGGGATGAGGGAGTAGGGAGTAGGGAGTGGGG
>NZ_WBKM01000090.1 GCF_015714725.1 Nostoc sp. WHI | reverse complement strand
GTGGGGAATGGGGAATATTAAAATTTCCTATTCCCTAATCTGGGGAGTTGTAAGTAGTGAGTGGTGGATATTAAAATTCCCTACTCCCCACTCCCTACTCCCTACTCCCCCTCTTTACTATGGTCGTTGAATAATCGTTTCTAATACCCGACGCTTGGCTTTGGGGTCAATACCAATTAAGCGGACATATTCACCTTGGTATTCGCCGAGGTGTTTTTCTACGGCTGCGATCGCTTCTCTTTCTGAGGTAGCTTGAATTTGACCAGTACTAGTCCAGGAACCTGTACGGAACCGCCGTTGATCTACGTGTTCAATGCTAATTTTATGCCCACCAGCCAATAATTGCCGAAGTTGGTCTACTACTTCAGTACTCAAGCGGGTACTGGTAGCTGTTGCTGTTGCAGAGGGTGCTGCACTGGTAGTAAATGATTTTTGACTGCCAGATGAGGCTACTTGACCATTTGGACGTTGGATAATGCTTTCTAATACCCGCCGTTTGGCTTTGGAGTCAATACCAATTAAGCGGACATATTCCCCTTGGTATGTGCCGAGGTGTCCTTCTACGGCTGCGATCGCTTCTCTTTCTGAGGTAGCTTGAATTTGACCAGTACTAGTCCAGGAACCTGTACGGAACCGCCGTTCATCTACGTGTTCAATGCTAATTTTATATCCACTACTCAATAATTGCCGCACCTGGTCTACTACTTCTGTACTCAAGTGGGTACTAGTAGCTGTTGCTGTAGCAGAGGTAGCACTGGTAGTAAATGATTTCTGGCTGCCAGAGGTGGCTACTTGACCATTTGGACGTTGGATAATGCTTTCTAACACTCGCCGTTTGGCTTTAGCGTCAATGCCGATTAAACGCACATACTCGCCTTGATGGTTTTCTATACATTCTTCTAAGGCGGAGATTACTTGATTTATAGAAGTTGCTTCAACTGGCTTGCAACTAGTCCAGGAACCAGTTCGGAAGCGACGCTCATCTACGTGTTCCATGCCAATTTTGTAACCACCTGCCAAGAGTTGGCGGATTTGCTCTACAGTTTCGCCATTGACTTTGCCAGTGCCAGAGTTGTTACCATTACCATTGCTCTTGTAACTGCCATTGCTATGACTAGCACCGGGAGCTTTAAAGCTGGTGGCTGGTTTAACATCACCATCTGGGCGTTGAATAATGGTTTCTAGGACGCGCCGTCTACCTTTGTCAATGCCAAACAGCCGGACATACTCGCCGCTATGGTCTCTTATACAGCTTTCTAATGCTGCGATCGCTTCACCAATGGATCTCGGTTCAAGTGGCTGGCAACTAGTCCAACAACCTGTGCGGAACCGTCTTTGATCTACGTGTTCCGTACCAATCTTATACCCCTGCTCCAATAGATAGCGCAACTGCTCTATTGTTTCTGCACCCAAGCTATTGCTCGCCACGTCACTACTCCTTTCCAACTCTATGACAGTAATACCATTACCTGTATAAGATTTAGCAATTTCATCCCGAATGGGTGCTATACATTTGCTATCCGCAGCACAGAGATAACCAGCTCGCAGTGCTTGATTAATTCCAACCACATGATGAGCGAATTCCTTATCCTGATCTTGCACATCTGGCAAGCGGTCAGCTTGCTGCTGGTTGGTAATTATCGCTCCCGAAGGTACATACTTACCTGCGGGAATCTCTACGTCTTGAATCAAAGCGTGCATCATCACGATGCAACCTGCACCCACCCTGGCATTGAACACCGTAGAGCGAAAGCCAATGAAGGAATTCTCCCCAACATAAGCTGGCCCGTGAATTAAAGCCATGTGGGTAATGCAGGCATTTTTGCCAACCCACACCGAGTATTTATTTTGGTCATCGCCAATTACTCGACCTTCCTCCAACCCATGAAGCACAACACCATCTTGAATATTAGTGTTTTCACCAATATAAAAAGGTGTGCCTTCATCCGCTCTAATCGTAGTCCCCGGAGCAACGATTACATTTGCACCTAACCTTACATCCCCAATCACATTGGAAAATGAATGTACAAAGGCAGTTTCATGGATTTTGGGTTCAGCTAAATTCCTCGACCACGGGGTTGGGGGTGCCGCCGTGTTGCGGACTGCCATCGCAAGATTCCTCCTCTATTAAGTTAGTCATTTGTCAGTTGTCATTTGTCTTTAGCTAATACCAATGACTAATGACTAATGACTAATGACTAAATAACTATCGATATTGATCTTTTTTGCTGTAAATGACGCGATCTTCAACGTGAATGGTATCTATGATCGCCACTACTGCTGCATCTAATGGACGCTGCTCGTTTCCCAGAATTTGACGAGCAGCACTGCCACGACTGACAAGTACCCACTCATCTACTCCTGCTCCCACACTATCTGCTGCTACCTCGTATTGTGGCAGGATGTTTCCGTCTTCATCCACTAATTGTAACAACAGTAGTTTGACACCTCTGAGACTTGGATCTTTTTGCGTGCTTACTACTGTGCCGCGAACTTTGGCGACTTGCATTACAAATTACGGTCTTCTACCAAAAGGACGAATTGCATTCACATTTTCCCGGAACTGCTCTACATCTTCGGTGTAACGAATTGGCAGAACATATTCCAAGTTTTCGTGAGGACGAGCAATGATGTGAGTGGATAACACTTGTCCGCCGAAGACTCGCTTTACAGATTCAACACCTGCGGCCACGGAAGCTTGCACTTCCGACACGTCACCCCGGACAATTACTGTTACCCGACCACTGCCGATTTTTTCATAGCCTACCAGAGTAACACGGGCAGCTTTCACCATTGCATCAGCAGCTTCTACTACTGCTGGAAAGCCTAGCGTTTCAACCATTCCCACTGCGATCGACATTAGTTTTAATCCCTATTTCAAAGTTTTAGCCTTGGACAAAAGTGATGCTCAATCAGGCAAAGAGCGTTAATTACTTTAGTTTAAACAGCTTTTAAGTACGGAACTGTTCTACAGCTTCTGTGTAACGGATCGGCAAGACGTATTCCAGGTTTTCGTGGGGACGAGCAATGATGTGTGTGGATAACACTTCACCACCAAATACTCTTTTCGCCGCTTCAACCCCAGCTGCTACAGAAGCTTGCACTTCCGATACATCTCCCCGAACAATCACGGTGACGCGAGCGCTACCAATTTTTTCATACCCTACTAAAGTCACACGGGCGGCTTTCACCATCGCATCAGCAGCTTCTACTATTGCTGGAAAGCCCTTCGTTTCAATCATTCCAACTGCAATTGGCATCGCAGAACTCCTACAAAATTAATCCAACAGTACGTCGTTTGAAATTTTTGACGGGGAGAGCTTTATCTTAGAGCTAAGAAAACACTTCCAAATTAAGCATAGGAAAGCTTGGCGTCCCTGGCAATATAAATCACTATAATAGTTTATGATAATAAAGTTTTAAAAAACTTAACAAAAATTAATTAGGCTTTCTGGTCAATCAAAGTTTACTGATTCCTAGAGCAGCCATTTATGCTTTATAATTCCTTTATCACATTTACAAAACGACATTCATAACCAAGGGTAATCCTATCTGGGGAGGGATGTTCAGGAGCTGTATCTTGTGCTGTCTCTATGTTTCCTCAAATCTTGCTATATGTACAATGACTAGGTGAAAAGTAGATAATTTTTTCAAATATATCGTATAAAGTACTTTGCTTAAAGTAGAAATAAAAATTTAAAACCGGAGGTGATATTAAGGCAAATAAATGCTTTTGCTTATATGACGTTATATTTTACTTATGTTTAATAGGGTAAGTTAAGTAAAAGTACCTCCTGGAATTTAGTTTAAGCAATAGTAAAAAACATTGATGTTTTGGTAAATTAATTTTATTAAATAATTGTTTTAAAGTTTTTTTAAATTAAGGCTGAGTCGTTAAGGGAAATTTAAATGAATCAATTTCTATTTTCAACAAGTTGGTTTGTGCCTTTTTATAGCTTATTGGGCGCAATTTTGACGTTGCCGTGGGGAATAGGAATAATTCAGCGAACAGGGCCAAGACCTGCGGCATATATCAACTTGTTAACGAGCGTTTTAGCTTTTGTCCATAGCCTGTTTGTATTTAGAAACATCTGGGATAGAGAACCAGAAAACTTACTAATTAGCTGGTTCAAAGTTGCGGATTTAGACTTGTCCTTTGCCTTGGAACTTTCGCCAGTTAGTATTGGGGCAACAGTTTTAATTACAGGGTTAAGTCTACTGGCACAAGTTTACGCCCTGGGTTACATGGAAAAGGATTGGTCTTTGGCACGTTTTTTTGCGTTGCTGGGATTCTTTGAAGCGGCGCTGAGTGGGTTAGCCATCAGTGATTCTTTATTTTTCAGCTATGCCCTTTTGGAAGTCTTGACGCTTTCAACTTATTTATTGGTGGGATTTTGGTATGCTCAACCGCTAGTAGTGACGGCAGCGCGAGATGCGTTTTTAACCAAACGCGTGGGAGACTTGTTGCTACTGATGGCTGTGGTGACGCTTTCCACCTTAGCTGGCAGTTTGAACTTTTCCGATTTATATGAATGGGCGCAAACAGCTAATTTAAGCCCAATGACGTCAGCATTGCTAGGGTTGGCGTTAATTGCTGGGCCTGCTGGTAAATGCGCCCAATTTCCACTGCATCTGTGGTTAGATGAGGCGATGGAAGGGCCAAACCCCGCTTCGGTAATGAGGAACTCGCTGGTAGTAGCTGGTGGAGCTTATTTACTGTATAAACTCCAACCATTGTTAGCACTGTCACCAGTTGCCTTGAATGTATTGGTAGTCATGGGTACGGTGACGGCAATTGGGGCGACATTAGTATCTATAGCTCAAATTGACATTAAGCGATCGCTATCTCATTCCACCAGTGCATACATGGGCTTAGTGTTTTTAGCAGTGGGGTTGCAGCAAGGAGGTGTAGCCTTGATGTTGCTGTTAACTCATGCGATCGCTAAAGCATTATTATTTATGAGTTCTGGTTCAGTCATATTGACTACCCAAAGCCAAGATTTAACAGAAATGGGCGGTCTATGGTCACGGATGCCAGCTACCACCAGTGCTTTTGTTGTTGCTTCAGCAGGGATGGTAACACTACTACCACTGGGAAGCTTTTGGGCAATGCTAGCATGGGCTGACGGTTTAGTGAATATTAGCCCTTGGGTGATTGGGGTTTTATTATTGGTTAATGGCTTGACAGCACTGAACTTGACCAGAGTATTCAGATTAGTATTCTTGGGGAAACCGCAACAGAAAACCCGTCGTACCCCGGAAGTTGCTTGGCAGATGGCACTACCAATGGTGATTCTCACAGTGCTGACTCTGCTTTTGCCTCTGATGCTACAGCAATGGTACTTGCTACCCGATTGGGAAAGTATTAATTGGTATGTGGTGTTAGCATTGTTTATTTCTACCGTAGTGGGAGTAGGTGTAGGATGTACAGTTTATCTGCACAAAGCTTGGTCAAGATCCAGATTCTTGGCATGGAGATTTCTGCAAGACTTGTTAGGTTATGATTTTTATATTGACCGGGTTTATCGCGTAACGGTGGTGGGTGCAGTAGCACTGCTATCGAGAGTTTCGGCTTGGAGCGATCGCTACTTGGTTGACGGTCTAGTTAACTTGGTTGGGTTTGCGACAATTCTCGGCGGACAAAGTTTAAAATACAGCATTTCTGGACAATCTCAGGGCTATATGTTGACCATCCTAGCAGTCGTCAGCGTCCTGGGTTTTTTCATCAGCTGGTCATCGGGTTTACTAAATAAATTGCCTTTTTAAAAGTGCTGATTTAGGAGTTAGGAGTTAAAAGTTATTCCCCTGCTCCCCTGCTCCCC
>NZ_WBKM01000246.1 GCF_015714725.1 Nostoc sp. WHI | reverse complement strand
GCGATCGCTCTTTGGGAAAAACTTTTTGGTTTACTGTTTAATAGAACTTATAGAAGGAACAAAAGTAGTTCTAGATGAATTCAAATTTACAACTTCTAAAACACACTCTGGAAACATTATTGAAAAATTAGAAAAATATAATAGAAAACTTCCTGACAATAAACTTTCTGATAATTTGCTACCATCCTGGCTAACAAATTTAGCAGAATATCAAAAAATTTGTGATAAAGAAATTAAAATATATACACAAATAGCACAGCTAGTAAGAAAAATCTCACCTGCACGCGAAAATTCAAAAGTTAATAAACTAGTTAAACTTTTTGAAAAACACAATTTAGTTATTGCATTTGATAGTACTATAATAAGTCTAGATTATTTTAAAAAGCTAATCACAGAAAATCACACAAATATCGAAACTTATATAGTGACTGGGACAACAACAAAAGATACAGCATTAAAAAAATTTGAACTAGGTTCAAAAGAGAAAAATATTTTAGGGTTGCTTTCTGATTGTATGTCAGAAGATGTTAATTTACAGCAGGCATCTGCTGTATTATTTTTAGATATGCCAACTGTTTTGCGAATAGCTGAACAACGTATTGGTAGAATTGATAGATTAGACAGCCCTCATAAAAAAGTCCAAGTTTTCTGGCCATCTGACTCTGATGAATTTGCGTTGAGAACAGATAAAAAATTAATTAAAACTTCTTTATATGCAGAGAGTTTAATTGGATTAAACTTTGAGATTCCCTCTCCAATTTTAGATAAACACATGGATGAGATTGTACGTCCTGAAGATTTTGTAGAGGCTTTGGAAGAACTTGAGCAAGAAGACTATATTTGGGAAGGGATACAAGATGCGTTTAAACCAGTTCATGATTTATATGAAGGAGAAAACTCACTTATCCAAAGAAAAGATTATTTATATTTTAAAGATGTGAATGCAAGCGTAAAAGTCAAAATAAGTATATTAGAATCTAAGGAAAATTGGTTATTTATAGCAACGAGAGGAGGAAAATCATCACCACCCAGATGGTATTTTATTGATTCAAAAGATTGTATCTATTCAGAGCTACCAGAGATATGTAGAGAAATAAGAGCAAGATTGAACACATCAATTAACCCAGAAAACTGGACTGACACAACTACTAAACTTCTAAGTAGATATCTTCAGCTTCTTAAAATAAATGAAATTAAACTACTACCAAATAAGAAAAGAAGAGCATTAGAAGTTGTCCAGTTTATAATTAAAAGACAATTACAGATAACTAAAAATGCCTCAAAAAAGAGTCTATATGAAGAAGTACTTAAACTATTTAAACCAACTTCAATAGACTCAGAGTATAGTATCAATTATTATATTTTTTCACAGCAATGGCTTGATATACTTAATCCTTATTTATTTGAAAAACGCCAAGACAGAAAATACAAAAGACAAATTGTTAGTTTAAATGACTTGAAAGAAGATAAAGAATTCCACAATATTCTATTGAAGGCTGAAAATCTGGAACAAATAGTCGAACATGTACCATATAGCCAACCACTTTGGCAGAATATTGCTGCTTGCATCATTGGTATTTCATCAAAATAAATAATTACGCCTTGTTAATAAAAGTTGTAAGATAATGATTCTTGTCCCACTTTGTAATATCGTCCTAATTTTGCATTTTTGCAAGAAGCAATAGAGACAGTGATTCAGGGATTAAATGCCGCATAAATAACTGAGAAGTTGTGGATTATTGAATGTAAAAGTATTAAGGAATATCTACGAATCAGACTGATAATGAAATTTAGTAGACAAGATGTCTATCCAAGAAAACCCAACTAAGGGTTTTGTAATTTCAATCAGCATAATTAGCTGAAACAGCATTTAGTTCATATTGTGGAATCGGCTGTTTTGTAATCAAAGCATAAATAACATCTGGGTCTAAGTCGGCTCCCGATTCCCATTGAATTGTTCCGTATTCAGAGTTTACGCAAACTGTAGCAAAGTATTCTTTATCTTGCAGAGGTGCAAATACACCTGTAAATTTAACGATTTTACTAATATCAATTACTCCTTCAACTTCATCTTCAAAGCGGATATGAAGCTGATAGTTTTCTCTTGGTTCAACTGCAATGATATCTTTAAGCATGATTTACTCTAATGGGGAGATTTTATGTAAGGCTTGATTGTCTTTAGCGAGTTCCCAGTCTTCCATGAGTTCGGCTTGATGCAAACTTGCCCATTCCGTTACCAGTTTAAAGAGTCTGGGAGTCAGTTCTCCTGACAAAATTTCTAGGGTTTGGATGCTGACTATGGCTTTTTGATTATTGTAGCGAACGTGAAAATGTGGCGGTGGATGATCGTTCTGACTTTTCACGGTATCTGGAAAACCTCTCTCTAAATCTCTCTCCTAAAAGGAGAGAGACTTTGAATTTTCCCCCTTCCCGCGACGAGTTGGGGGTTAGGGGGTTAGGTTTTTCGTGGGCTTTTCCACATAACGTGAAAAGTCAGGATGCTCGTTATAGTACATTGTGATGATAATTCCAAAAAAACGGCTATTTTCTGGTCTTCTTTCATTCCCTGATTTCTATATCGTATAAATTGCATAAGGTGAGAAGTTTTTGTTTGAGGCGATCGCGCACATTCTCTGGTAATATCACTACACAATCTGGCGCATACTGCATCACTTCCCGCATAAACCAAAATGTACTCGATACTCGCCTAATAACTCGCCGGACTCGCGCTTTATCTGGTAGCCACTCATTAATATCGTCTTCTGGTTTAGCTTGATAGGCAAAAGCCAAGCCAGAAAATAAGTGCATTTCTACTTTTATTTCATCCAAATTAGTACGCCATTCACCAGAAATTGAAGTTACAGCAGCATCTGTAATTCGGTCTAATCGTAAACTCCAATTGTGAATTAATTCTGGTATATCAAAGTTCCCTTCTGTCTCCTCACACCAGCAATCAAGATATTGCCGCTTTTCGTGGGGCGTAACTTTGGCATGGCGAACAGTAAAATTAAACACACGCTCAGCTGCATCTTGATAAGAAAGTTGAAAGGGCTGTTCGCGCAAGATATAACGGTCTATTTCTAAGCGCCAAGGTGGGGGCAAATTCTCTAAAAAACGTTCAATTTCGCCTCGCAGAGGTAACGATAGTTCGCTGCGTTCGAGAAGTAAGTTTGCAATGATTTGGGCTTGTTCAATTTGCCCGATGTCTGTCAAAGCATTGATACATCTATGTAATGCTCTGATGCGTGGTTCTTTCCAATCGTTATTGTTACCGATGAGTAACTTACGTTGAGCGATCGCTTTAATTAACTTAGAGATGTTAGGGTCTTCTCCCCACATCATACCGAATTCACGAGCGATCGCTTCTAGCTCGGCTTTATCCTGTTCTGATATCGACAGTGTAATAGATTGACCTTTTCGACTCATTAAAATGTCCGTGTACTTTATCTGTATTTTTTCTTGCCAACCTTTATTTTGCGTGCCATGATGGTTTTTAGCAACCAGTTACGGACACTATTTAAGTGTAAGTCCAAATATAGAATTAGGAAAAGAGGATTTATTGAGAAGAATTACGACAAATTTGGAGAAGCTTCAATGACTAAAAACGATTTACTATCCCGAATTTCCATTGATCCAAATATTTGTTTCGGTAAACCTTGTATTAAAGGTCATCGTATATGGGTTTCCCTGATTCTTGACCTTCTGGCAAGTGGAGAAAAAATAGAGACAATTTTAGAAGAATATCCCGGCTTGGAACGAGAAGATATCCTAGCCTGTATTGCATACGCTGCGGAAATAACAAGAGATAGCTATGTAGAAATTCCTTTAGGATTGCAAAAGGAATCAAAAAAGTGAATATTAACGAAGCATACAAAATTACTCTCAAACCCGTTTATTCTCAAACCGTCCCGACACCAGACGGGGTGAAATTACCTAAAGATTGGTTACTTTCTTGGCATCAAGCCGCAACTTTAGAAGCGTTGCGCGATCCAAATATTGATGTAGTGTTCAACACTGCGATGACTGGCGATGGTAAAAGTCTCGCCGCTTACCTAGAAGTTCTTCAGGGCGAATTTTCGGCAATTGGACTTTACCCAACTAATGAACTCGCCCGTGATCAAGAAACGCAGATTAGAGGATATATTGAGCAATTCAAACCAGCGAATCAGCCGCGTGTAGTGCGCCTAAGTGGGGCTGATTTAGAAATTTATGCGGAAAATGAAGGATTGAAAAAAGGGGCTGCGATCGCAACTCTGACTAACCAGAGAGAAGCATTATTAACTAACCCGGATATTTTTCATTATTTGCATCGAGGTGCTTACATAATTCGTGGCGATAGCCCAGATAAGCTATGGGGCAGAATTGATAAAGATTTTGACTTGTTTATTTTTGATGAATTTCATGTTTTTGCTGCTCCACAAATTGCTAGTGTGATTAACACAATGTTGTTAATTCGCTGTACAAACCGCCGCAAGAAATTTCTGTTTCTCTCAGCCACACCAGATACAAACTTAATTGGGCGATTAGAAAAAGCCGGATTTCGTTGTCAAGAAATTGATCCTCTAAAACAAAATAAATATCAATTTCCCGATACACCAGAACAAGGAGAGCAACTGCAAACACAGGGCTGGCGGCAGGTAGCACGGAGAATTTCGTTGAATTTTATTCCTTTGGAACCATCATTTAAAGCTTCGGAAACCTGGTTAAAAGAAAATAGTGATTTGATTTTGGCTCAGTTTCAGCAGTATCCAGGAAGTAAAGGCGCAATCATCCTCAACTCAATTGCAGCAGTTAAACGCCTAACTCAATTTTTTCGGGAAATATTACAGCCTTACGGATTGAAAGTTGGAGAGAATACAGGGTTATCGGGAAAAGGAGAAAAGGAGCGAAGTCTTGCTGCTAATTTGGTTATTGGTACTAGCACAATTGATGTTGGCGTTGATTTCAAAATCAATTTCCTAATTTTTGAATCATCCGATGCAGGTAACTTTATCCAACGTTTAGGACGCTTAGGAAGACATGACGAATATGAGAAAGATGGACAGATAGTTAAATTTGAGAACTTTACAGCTTTTTCTTTAGTTCCTAACTTTTTGGTAGAGCGTTTGTTTAAAGGGGATACTCCACCGTTAGAAGTGAATAGTATTTGCGAACGCCCCTTTTTTCACAATACAATTACTGAGAATTATCGACAAATCAACGATTTCCGTGGTTATTATCGTCGATGGGGGGCTGTGCAATCATTTTGGCTATATTATCAGTTGAGCGATCGCACAATTAAACAACAGTATGCACAAAGCCGAGACAAGTTTCAAGAAGCCTGTGAACAATTATTTGAAACAAGTCTAAAGTCACAAGCTGGATATATTAAAGGATGGGCGAAAGATTGGCAAGCGCTTTCTGGTAAATCAGGAAATCCTATTGCTGAGGATGCTGCTAGTTTTCGAGGTTCAAGTCCTTTGCAATGTGGTTTATACGACTTAACGGAAGAGAACGAGGCAGATAGGTTTAAAACTTACGATTTACCGGGTATTTTGGGAAATTTAGAGATTGAAATGTGGACGGAAGCGGCATTTATACGGACACTTAAACAAACCGTAGAACGCACGGGACAACCTATCGCCAAAAGTAGATTTGCTCATTGTCTAGCATTTATGAAGTTGCGTTCCTACCGAGAGGAAAGGCTGAACTGGAAGTTTACCTATTTTGGAAACTTGCAGCCAATTGCTGACGCTTGGAAAGTTCAGGTTTTGACTGGTGTGGAAATTTGGCAACCTGACAACTATTGGGTTGGGGAAATTAACAAACGCCTAAAAAAGGAAGGTTTGGTTTGTTACGTGATTCGCCGTCCTCTTGCTGAAGTGCGGATGCGGCTAAGGCTACCGATGAATTTTCAGATTTATGGCATCAGCGATCAGTATAGCTTTCATGATGCTACTGCGCCTTATGCGATCGCTTTTGGTCACTCTGCGCTGCTGCTGGATACGCTTGCTTACACGTTTAAAAGCAAAGGAGATGAGATATGGATTGCTTGAGGTTTCAATCCCTGATAGGGATTTTGGTTAATTTGACGGAGAAAGAGCTTACGCCAGTAAGTTCAGACGTATTTGTTTCAATCCCTGCTAGGGATTAGTAATCTCACCCTTTAGTCCAGGTGAGTCTCCATCTGATCTGAGAGTAGCAGATAGTAGAGGGCATTAGTTACTATAAAGTGCTGACGTATTTGACTAGTTAAATAAGTCAGATACTAAATGGCTTGACTATAGCTATCGTTTGGGATAGGTTCTGACTATACGATCATTAGGGCTGGTAATTAATTTAACCATCAGCCTGAAGAGGTTGTATGCAAAGGACATATGAGGATACAAAAATGCGAAACCGTAAGAAGACAAAGGTTAAGTTGTTGCTTGAAGTTTTGTCCGATGGTCAATGGCATCTGGGGGATGAACTAGCCACAAAGGTTGGTCATCGCTTTGGTGATGCAGTAGATAAAGCGCGAGATAAGCAAAATCAGCCAATCGAAACGGATCGAGTTGGAGTTGGTCAAAAGCACAAGTATCGGCTATTGAACGTTTAATTAATTTTAGCTTTATTGTGGGAATTTCTTTGTCTTTCAGACAATTACATACATTTGCTAATGGAAATAAAACACCGTATTCGTTCAGCCCAGTACGAAGCACTAAAAGCAGTTAATCGGGAAATGATTAACCTCTACTGGGACATTGGACAGATAATTGTTACTCAACAGCAGGGCGCTACTTGGGGAAAATCCGTAGTAGAACAGTTAGCAAAAGACTTACAAGCAGAGTTTCCAGGAATTAGCGGATTTTCTGCTGCTAACCTCTGGCGGATGAGACTTTTTTATGAATCTTATGTCAACAATGAAAAACTCGCACCAATGGTGCGAGAAATTGGATGGACTCACAATCTAGTCATTGTAGAGAAGTGCAAAGATGACCTAGAACGAGAATTCTATATCAGAATGACTCGTAAATTTGGCTGGACAAAAAATGTTTTGATTCACCAAATTGAAAATCAAACCTATGAAAAGACTCTGTTGAATCAGACTAACTTTGATAAAACTGTTCCAGCAGAAATCCGTAACCAATTAAAACTAGCTGTCAAAGATGAATATACTTTTGATTTTTTGGAACTAGCAGATGAACACAGTGAACGACAGCTAGAACAGGCGATTTTAACAAGAGTTGAGCCATTCTTGCAAGAAATGGGCGGGATATTTGCTTTTATCGGTAGTCAATATCGGCTAGAAATTGATGAAGAGGAATATTTCATAGATATTTTATTATATCATCGCCGCTTAAAGTGTTTGGTAGCGATAGAACTTAAAATAGGTAAGTTTTTACCTGAATATGTTGGCAAGATGCAGTTTTATTTAGCTGTTTTAGATGACACGGTAAAGCTACCTGATGAAAATCCTTCCATTGGAATTATTCTTTGCAAGTCTAAGCAGAGAACAATTGTTGAATATGCGTTGAAGGAATCTAATAAACCAATTGGTATAGGAACTTATCAAGTAGTATCAAAATTACCCCAAGAATTACAAAATCAACTTCCTGCTCCAGAGCAAGTTGCCATATTACTGGAAGGATTTGAATAGAATTATAGAGTGAGCCAATAAATGTTGACGATTATTTATCCGCATGGAGAATCATCAAATGCAAAACAACACACCGACAATTGCAGAGTTGCAAGAACTTTCCTCACAAATACCGCAAAAAATTCCTTACTTGAAAATGTTAGTTCTGTTTGGTTCTAGAGCTACTGGTAATACCAATGCTAAAAGTGACTGGGATTTTGCAGTTTTGTGTGATCAGGAACAACGTGAGGATTATGTAAAAGATAATGCTTTCCTGTGGTTTGAATTACCTATAGTTATTGGCGAAATATTCCAAATAAACTCTGATCAAATTGATGTTGTAGAACTAAATCAATGTTCTTGGTTAATTGCTCATTTCGTTGCTCGTGATGGGATTATGCTGTATGAGAAATATCCTGGTGAATTTGAAACATTTAGACTAACTTCATTAAAGTCAGAATCAGAATTGAAAAAATTCCGCCAAGAACAATTACAAAAAATTGAAATAGCACTAAATAAATGGGGAGTATGAGTAATATAGATACTGAGATAGTTTTGGTTAGATTACAGTTAATCAACAAATATTACAACACTTTAGAGGAGTTTCGTTCTACTAGCCTTGATGAATTTTTAAATGATTTTCGTCAACAACTTGTTGTGGAAAGACTGCTGCAATTAATGACTCAAGCAGCCATAGATATCAACGATCACATATTATCTAAGCTCAATCCAGGTAAGTCAGAAACTAACTTTAATTCTTTTATCAGTCTTGGTAAATACGGTGTAATTACTGTTGAATTAGCCAGACAAATAGCACCATCATCAGGATTAAGGAATCGTCTTGTACATGAATATGACGAGATAGATCCACGGCAAGTTTTTAAAGCTATTAGTTTGGCATTACAACAATATCCGCTTTATGTGCGCCAAGTCAGTTCTTATTTAAATTCATTGAGTCAAGAAGATGGCTAAAAAAACTAAAAATTCAGATGATTATCAACAATTATCACTCTTGGCAACAGAAAATGATGGGAATCCTGAAGCAGTAGATGATGATTGGTTATCGGGTGATTTTGGATTTGATGGTGATTCTTCAGACCGCACTATTGAAACCGAAGGCGAGTTATTAACACTCAAGTTATTGCGTGAAGCTATTCAGGCTCAAAATCCTGATGATAAGGTAATGACAGATTTTGCCGAGTATGTTTTACCAAATCTGTTGCGGATAGCCATTGGTGTAACGGCGAAAGGCGGTAAGTTTTTTGATGAAATTGACCAACAGCGAGAAGCTGAAGGAAAAACTAAAGTCAGACGAGATAACGCTGCTGACCAATCGCTGAATACTCACTTACTCAATGGATTATTCCCAGCAAATTTAATTGAGAAACGTTTAGAAAAACTCAATACCACAGTGCAGCGAGTGGTAAAAGAACGAGAGCGCAGATTAGTAATTGCTGGATTTATTTTACATGATTTTGAAAAGTTTCCTGATGTACCTGAAAACTGCCGCAAGCTACCGTTAACAGAACATCGTCAAATTATTGATATAAAAGTTCACCAGTTAGGACTAGATAACTTTATAAATCCAGAAAATCCTGAAGCTTATCGAGAGTATCTAGATGATTTGTTGTGCATGGCTTATAATGCTCAACGTCGCTGGGATACTAACTGGAATTTTTCTGAATTTGGGTTAAATCCTATTCTCAAAGACCGCACCCTTCGCAGTTTATCTGATTTAACTTGTTTGGCTGATTCTCTCGCATCAATTGTTAAACATCCCCAGGATGCAGAACATTCTAGACTCAAAGAAATCATCCACAGCCTCAGTGATGGACAGTTGAAATTTACCTATCACAGCATTGCTGAGAATCGTGGTGTTTTAACTAATGTGGTAAATAATGCATTAATTCAGGCTCATACTAGTCTCAATACTGATGAGCATACCTACTATGAACCTTTGTTATATCTGCCAACAGGCGTGATTTACTTGGCTTCGCGCAATGCTCCAGCTATCTCGCCGGAAGATTTACCAGACCGTGTAGTTAACAGTATTAAATCGCTTTGTGCGGGTCAATTACGCCTCAGACAAACAGGATTTGGTAGAGATGGCAAAGGCATGAAATATGCCGAATATTACAACTTATTTTTTGACGACGTAGGCTTAATGAAAGTAGCTTTAGATGCTACATTACGCATCTTAAACCCTAATAAAGGCTCTGTTGCTAAAAGTCGCAGCGAAAATCTGAATAAGTTTCAGCAACAAAATGTTTTATCTGCTGATTATGACTTCAAATTTGAAGACGATATCCGCATTGACCAAATAGCAGAATTTGGTGATTTAGTTAGCCGGAAGATTTGGGAGGAGACAGTTAATCGTGTTGATTCTGCTCGTAAAAAAGATAAAAAACTGCCAGCAGTTCCCGATTTTGATTTAACTCACAAAGTTGCAGAGTTTTGGAACTTAGCAGAATATTTACCCCAAATTAGAGAAATTCAACGCATTAATGAAAGTCTCAAAGAAAATAAGTTAAAGGGAAATACTGGGGGAGTTCCTTATGAATGGTATTATCTAGCAGCTAAATATTTAGAACATCATCCAGGAATTGAAGATGTACGTGAAGCTTGTCAGCAAGTTATTGACTATTTGACAACCTTAATTTCTCCGATAATTTCTCAGTATGAATTGCCTGATGGTTGGGATGATTTGAGGCTTTGGGTAAAACGGGTTGTGATGTTACCAGGAACTAATCAAGAGCCATCTGTTAAAACTCAAGTTGAAACATTTTTAAATGAGTTAGATAATTACAATGCTGCGAAAAAAGCAGGGCGAGGGAAACAATTAATCTGCTCAATTTCTCATTCTGCTTACACGGTTACTGAGCAAATGGAATCAGCAGTTTTATTTACGCCACAAGTTTATACAAATAAGCAAATGTTAGGAGGTTCTAACGCTAAACGCAATATCTCCAGTATTGCAGGTGTGGAGATGATGCTGAGGCAAATATTGATGAATCAAACTCAAGCTGTAGGTAAGCGATTTGAAGATGGTAAATATCGCTATCTCTATTTTTATCCCACTTATTACTTTACTCCAGAGACTAACAAGTTTTTGCAGAAAGCATACAATGGTATTGCTCAAACTCGCTTTGATACCAGCGTTCGTAATCATTTTATCAGTAAGGATTTACAGGCGAACTTGGGGCGCGATCGCTATCAAAGTGTAGATAGTTTCTTAATAGATGAAAACCTCCAGCGTGACAGCGATCGCACCTTTAAACTTTCCTATCCTGAAGACCAGCCTTTAACATTTTACTTCATGGCACTCCCGCCAGGAAGAGACAGCACCGATACAGAATCTTGGGTAATGCCAACTTGGTTAGCGTTTGCTTTCCCCATGATTTTAGATGTTAAAACTGTGGTTTCAGAGTCACCGATTCCACCCTTTAATGATGGGTCTGAGTTTGAGGAAAGCGTTTTCCTTGATAGTGCGCCTCATGCTTTCCGGGCTTTAGTAAGGCGCGATCGCTTCCGTCTTGACTACATCCTTGAAGGCTGGAATGAAAACGGCATCAAATACCCAGCGCCTTTAAATGTGCTTACCGCCGCTTACGCCATTCATTTAGATGTGAATGCGCGACAAGGTAAGTCTGGTTACGATGCCAATTGGGGGAGATTTACAGAACTGGCTAAAGATTTTGAAACCAGTCCTTTGTACGTCTTTTCTTACCTCAATCGCTGGGTGCGTAACCAGAGTTCGGAAACAGCACGAATTGAAAAAATTAGGCTTTATGCCTATCATTTTTATCCTTGTTTTGACCCTTATGTGAAATATGACAAAAATATGGAGCAATTAATTGTGGGAGAAGTATCAAGTCTAAATCACCCTAAGAAATTAACAGATTTATACCGCAGATTTTACCGAGCTAATAAGCGTTATAATCCTAAATCTAATGCTGTGTTAAAACCAGTTGATATCGCGGCTGAAACTATACTTAAAGCTGAGTCAAGTGTGTTTCAGGGAGAAACATTAGTTGCGGCTGTTGCAGCAGAAGTTTTTAAACTCATGGATCGCGTTCATTCTTCTACTGCTGAAGGACGCTGGATCATGAGCAAGCGTGAGGAAGAACGGCAAGCTGTTCTAGATTTTGCCAAGTATTTTGTAGTGGAGGTATTTGATAACTCATTTGCGGGCGATCGCGCTCGTTTAACTGGTCGTCAACTCAACTTAATTCGTCATACTTGTGAATTTCTTTACCGTTTAGCAGATGACAAAGAAAACTCAGCGAGAAATGAACAATCTACTGAATCTAATGATGAGGATAATCAATAAGTTCCATTTTGCCTAAACAACTAGTAAATAATTCTGTGGAGATAAATTATGTCACTTTTAAAAACTGTTGAACCGAAATTCTTCCAAGCTGAAATTCCCTACAAACCAATGGGTAAATATGCTCACTTTCTCACTGTTCGGATTACTGAATCTTATCCTTTATTCCAGACAGATGCAGAACTGAATAAAGCACGGGTAAGAGCAGGAGTTAAAGATAAAACCACAATTAGCCGTTTGTCAATGTTCAAGCGTAAACAATCTACACCAGAGCGTTTAGTTGGTCGGGAATTACTGCGTAACTATGGTTTAATGACGGCTGAAGAATGCGAATACAACGTGAGTTTTGCAATGGATAATCCTGATTGCATTATTTACGGATTTGCTATTGGTGATTCTGGTTCTGAAAAATCTAAGGTTGTAGTAGATACGGCATTTTCAATTACAGCTTTCGATGATTCTCATGAAACTTTCACCCTGAATGCTCCTTTTGAAAATGGCACAATGGCTTCTAAGGGAGAAAATGGCTCTAAACCAGGTGAAGTTGCTAGCCGATATAATGAACAAGACCACATCAGACCACAAGTTTTCTTTCCTAGTATTATCACACTTAAAGACCCCACTGAAGCTAGCTTCCTTTACGTTTTTAATAACATTCTGCGAACTCGTCATTATGGAGCGCAAACAACCCGTACAGGTCGCGTCAGAAATGAATTAATTGGGGTTGTATTTGCGGATGGAGAGATTACCAGTAACCTGCGTTGGACTCAGGCAATATATGACCAAATGAAATCTAATAATACTTTAAATGCTCCCGATCCACTAGATGAAGATGATGTAATTACTGCTGCTAAAAATGCTATTGAGGCGTTAATGGCTGATGAATTTATTGTTCACACAGATTTAATTGGTGATGCTTTTGTATCCTTAATTAATGAAGTCAAAACTTTAACAGGAAGTGAGAAAGGAATTCAGTCGATTTTGCAAAAAGCTGATGCAGAAGCTAAAGATTATGCCAAGAAGCATATCAGCAAAAAGAAAACGGCTGCTAAGGCGGGGAAAGAGTAATGGCTATTATTTATCGCTGTCAAATAGAACTTCATGACAGTCTCTATTTTGCTACTCGTGAAATCGGACGATTGTATGAAACAGAGGCAATAATTCATAATTACGCTCTCTGTTATGCACTAGGTTTAGTTGATAGCAAAATCTACTCTACTACCGTTGCTGAAGAACATTCCTATCGTTACTTTTGTCCCGAACAAGTGCCAAAATATGAGGAGCATTTAACGCCACTGAATCAACAGCAAATTTACGTAATTCCGGCGCGATCGCTCAATCATTCTTCTATCCTCAACACCTGGAAGTATGCTAACAACAACTACCACGTTGAAATGGAGAAAACACAGAAAAATATTCCTAGTTTTGGCAGAGCGAAGGAAATAGCAGCAGAAAGTAAATTTGAGTTTTTTGTCATCTCCCAAAAAGAACTCAAACTACCAAAGTGGATTCGCTTGGGTAAATGGATGAGCAAGGCTGAAGTGACGGTTGAACCATTACCGAAACATAAAATTTCTGAAGGTATATTCACTTGCACACATCCATTAAATCCTTTAGATGTGATGTTCACAAATCAAGTGATTAGCTATGATGTTGTGAATATGCCTCCAGTTAGCTTAATTCAGAATGTCCAAATGCGAGGGCAATACTATCAATTTGATGGCATTCAAAGCTTAAAAATTCCAGTTCGCATGGAATATCGTTTTCGGGGTTAATTACTTCCCAAAACCTTTACCACGGTTTTTATTTTGTCGAGGCTCTATCGTTATTAACTCGGCTTTAAAACCTCTGGAATCTTGCAACATTAACTTACGAATTCGCTGGCGTTGGTAAGTCTGCACTTCAGCAGCTAGAGGATGATTAGGATCAATTTTTAGGTGAGTAATAGAAGAAACATATTTTTCTTTGCTTTCGGGATTATTTGGCTCTTTTAGTCCGCACATAATCCCGCCTTCATCTCCTGAATAGGCAACAAAATCAATTTCAAATTCTCTGTCTGGATCGGCGTTTTCTCCTTTTTGCTTTAATGTCTTCAAAAACTCCTTACCGGCTCGTGCTTTAATGGGTAAGTTCTCTTTAAGTTTTTCAGTTAGTGCCTTTGCTGCATTGTAATCATCAATTCTCATTGATCTTTCTGCCTATGTAGTTTTTCCACTTAAAAGAATACTACTATGATCACTCGACAGTCTTTAAAATTTTAGATACCACATTCAGCGATCGCTCCCCACATCCCCAGTGAAACACTATCAACAACAATCCAACGCCTTCCCCAGCGATTATCTAAACAACTTGTGGGGAGAAATCCAAGCTTGTCCTTACTTTGCTATCAACAACCTCAACCGCGATTTTGTCGCCACTAAAGGATTTTCTGTAGTGTTTCAGCGTTCTGGATTAGCAAAAGTAGAACAGCAGTTTCCCTACTTCAAACCTTACCTCGATTTAGCTCTCCAGTCGAATTGTAATGCTTTTTACCTCAATCCTTTACAACTCAAAGAAGGCTCCCGCGTCGATCCGCATATCGATCGCTCCCTGCGTTCCTACAGCAAAACCATTGAACCACCTGCGGTTGTGAGTGTTCTCTATGTGCGCGTACCAGCAGACATGGAAGGGGGAGAACTGGTATTGCGATCGCACAAACGCCAACTTGGGCAAATTAAGCCCCAATTCAATACTTTAGTTTACTTTCAAGGTGATTTAACCCATTCGGTTAATGCTGTAAAAACCCCAGGAAATCGCTTAAGTTTAGTTTGTGAACAGTATAGTTTGGGTGAAACTGAACTCCAGGAAATCCCAGAGTTTACTGTAGAGTCAAGAAGCTCTCAGTCTACAACCAAAAAAAGAAAATATGCCTCATAGTTTAGTGTTGAATTTGCTACCTCAATCGCCCATTCCACCACAATTCTTAACAGGTAGACATCTCCACGCCTTATTTTTAACCCTTGTTAGTTCTGTAGATACCACATTGGGCGATCGCTTGCATGATTCCACTGCTGATAAAGCTTTCACCCTCTCACCTCTACAAATTAGTAATACAAACTCTCCCCTTTTGAAGGGTGGTAAAGGGGGATCTAAATTGCAATACTCACATCAACAACCCATTCCCGCCGGAACTCCTTGTTGGTGGCGCATTTCTTTATTAGATGACACTTTATTTAGCAAACTTACCCAACTCTGGTTAAATCTTAATCCCAATCGTCCTTGGCATCTAGGCCCGGCTGACTTGTATATTACCAGCATTCAAGGCACACCCCAATCTATTCAACCTTGGGCAAATGCCACTACTTATGCTCAATTATACGAAGAAGCTAGCGATCGCAATTCTTCCATTAACCTTAACTTTTCTACGCCTACCGCCTTTCGTCAAGGACAGTATGATACTACTCTTCCTACTAGAGAATCTGTCTTTAATTCCCTACTTTCGCGGTGGAATAAGTACAGTGGCATAAAGTTGAATCATATTGCGATCGAGTCAATATTTCCTTCTTTTGTCAACATTCATACAGAAATATTAGCTGACTCACGCAGCAAATTTATTGGCATTCTGGGCGAAGTTAACTACAAGATTTTGGGAGAAATTGAACCGATACAAATTAAGCAAATCAATGCTTTAGCTGACTTTGCTTTATATGCAGGAATTGGACGAAAAACAACAATGGGTATGGGAATGACGCGGCGGCTGTATTCTCCCTAATTTCAATAATCATTTAAAAACCACCTAAGTTATGAATAATATCGAATATATTTCCATTGCGGCATTGAATCAATATGCCTATTGTCCGCATCGCTGTTGGCGGATGTTTTGTGCAGGGGAATTTAGCGATAATCAATACACAATTGAAGGCACAACTTTACACGATCGCGTCCACACTACGGGCGAAGGGCAGCGAGGAGAAACTTGGCAATTTCGAGCGATTTGGCTAAAGTCGGAGCAATACAAACTAATTGGAAAATCTGATTTAATTGAATCTGAATCTGGTGAAATTTATCCAGTGGAATCTAAGCGGGGACGCAAAGGCGAATGGGATAATGATGAGTTGCAAGTCTGTGCCCAAGCCTTATGTTTGGAAGAGATGACAGGACAATCTGTTACTACTGGATATATCTATTATGCCCACTCCCATCAACGCCAATTAGTAGAGATTAATCAAGAGTTACGGCAAAGTGCGATCGCTACTATTCAATCTGTCACAAATATCCTAGAAACAGGAATGATGCCAAAACCAGTTTACAGCAAACGCTGCCAAGGATGCAGTCTTTATTCGCAATGTTTACCCAAAGCAACTGATAAAGTCAAAAGTTATCAAGAAGTAAATTAAATCATCCCCCTGGCGAATTCTAGTTTGAGGACATATTGAGTTCAGATAAGATCCCCCCGCCTGTGGCGACCCCCTTAAAAAGGGGGTAAAGAAGGAGGAACATTGCCCCCCTTTTTAAGGGGTAGAGGAATATTTACAAAGGTTAGTTATCAAGACCCCAGCTAAAGAAGGAGGAACATTGCCCCCCTTTTTAAGGGGGGTTGGGGGGATCTTCGCGCACTAAACAAGCTAACCAAACCCTATTGTATTGAGTTTGACAATTAATTAAGGATGAAATCATGGGAACAGTTTACATAACACAAGCCGATGCTTTTATCGGCAAACTTGATGAACGTCTCACCGTCAAAGCTGAACAAAAAACAATCTTGGATATCCCTTTAATTAAAATAGAGGGAATTGTAGTACTAGGTCGGGCTACCGTTTCTCCTGCCGTTATCAGTGAACTTTTAGAACGCCACATTTGTATAACCTTTCTCACACAAAACGGACGATATTTAGGGCGTTTAGAACCAGAAGTTACCAAAAATATCTTTGTTCGTAAAGCCCAATGGCAAGCTGTGGGAGAATCACAACCGGCAATACATTTAGTTAAAGGATTTGTGCGGGGTAAATTGAAAAATTATCGCCATACTTTACTTCGCACTCAGCGAGAACATCCTGATGTTGATCTGAATAATAACATCACTCGATTGGAACACGCGATCGCACCAATAGAAAATACTAACAATATTGATTCTCTTAGAGGCTTAGAAGGTGCCGGTAGTGCAGCTTATTTCGGTTCTTTTCAACAGCTAATCAAAACCTCAGAATTTAAATTTGAAGCCAGACGCCGCCGCCCACCAACTGACCCTGTTAACGCCTTACTAAGTCTTGGGTATACATTATTACGCCATGACGTACAAAGTGCTTTAAATATTGTTGGTTTCGACCCCTATTTAGGATACTTACACGTTGAACGTTATGGTAGACCTTCCTTAGCTTTGGATTTAATGGAAGAATTTCGTCCTTTAATAGTAGATGCTGTAGTGTTGTCGCTTATTAACAAGCGATCGCTCACCTTAGCTGACTTTACCACCGAACCGCTCAGTGGTGCCGTTTCTTTAACCAAAGAAGGACTGCATACATTTCTTCGCGCCTACCAACAAAAGAAACTATCGGATTTCAAACATCCAGTCATGGGAAACAAATGTACCTATCAAGAATCCTTTGAAATTCAAGCGAGGTTATTGAGTAAATACCTCATGAACCAAATCGAGAAATATCCCCCCTTAATTCTCAAATAACTTGTCATTTATTCCCCACTCCCCACTCCCCACTCCCCACTCCCT
>NZ_WBKM01000036.1 GCF_015714725.1 Nostoc sp. WHI | reverse complement strand
AGAGGGGTGAACTCTGAGGTGGCTTTTGTCGTAACTATGTAGTTATTCAGTAGTATTTTTGATGGCTGTTGCTTCGGCTTCTACTTTTAAATTTTGGCTGTCAAAAACTTTCCGCCAAATATGGCGTACTGTGCGTCAAAAAAAGATGGATTACAAAGTTTATGCACTCTAAAGCGTGTTTAAAATTAGTAGGTAAATATTGGGATAAATCGGGTGACTTTTGGGATTTATTGGGAATTATTGAGCTAATGAGAATTTGGTGACTGGAAGATGTTGAAGAGGTAAAAAAATCAGCGATGAATTTGAATTTGCGTTCTGTAGGATTGGGATATATTGAGTTTAATTGGTGAGAATTGGTGAAAATCGGGAATTTTGGCGATTTTCGGTGTAATGCACAAAACAGCAAAATAAAAGCACAATTGTAGTCTTTCACAAGATTTATTTACAAAGGCTGAAGGCATTACGGTATAGGCGTTTTAGCCTTTTAGGAACAATTCTTAACAAGGGGTCAAAAACGGGGTAAATTTTTGTAGATTTAATGTTGAATCTGTTCCCGCAGGTTGCGTCAAACAATTGTAGATTTGAGATTGACAATTTTAGATTTATTCCGCCCACTTTCCTGCTGGGCTTGTACCAAAAACAAACAATAAAGCAATCTGCGATCTTCAATCTCCAATCTTCTCGGTCAACTTAATCCAAGATAAAATCACGAGAGTCAAAATTTTGAATTGATGATGAGCCAGGGGTAAGGTATGGAAGTCAAAAGCGAAGTGACAATAAAATTTAGCGGCTCACTGCCTGATGCTAAACCAGCAGAGAATAAAAAAATTCAAATCGAGTTGACTGATCAGAACGGCATAGTCTTCACCGCTCAAGTTAATGCAAAAAGTTGGCGTAAGGCTGAAGTGCGATTCGTTGATTAGTGAATCACGGTAATCAGTCCGTAAATAACTAATCCAGCCCGTCAGCAGATTACTGACATTAAGGCTGAACTCTCGGTCAGATGCAAGTGCAAGTCTTGCCATTCAGACTCAGAATTGACTCCTTACCTGCCCACACCGAACAAGCTCGGTTCTTGTAGAGTGAAGCTGGGAACAGGGCGCAATCAGACAGCCGTTGCGGGTTGACACTGGCGCTAACAGGGAGTTCCTACGGTGAAACCGGGTCTAAAAAAAAGCAACTTATTGCGAAGTAGGGCGCAACACGAATAACCCTAACTTCACTGGAGTCAATTCCCGCCGCATCTTTCAGCAATAGCGGTAAGAGTCCAGGGAATCCAGTGGTTGAATTGACCA
>NZ_WBKM01000161.1 GCF_015714725.1 Nostoc sp. WHI | reverse complement strand
TTTGAAGATATTATCCATTTAGCGGGCATTTGTGACCTCAACTTAGGAGATAGGCAGGGTGTAGGCGCATTAATTCTCAAAAAAGGTGAAAATATTCAAATCAAATTCTGCTTTGATTGTTTAGGGATTCATCCGAATTTAGAATCATCGCAAATGCTGCCGCTCTTTGAGGGCATAGAAGCGGGACTAAAAGAAATTCCCGAAGGCGAAAGCCTCACAATACACTTAGGGTCTTTTACCTCGGATTATTATAGACAAAAGGAACTATCTTCTTTAGAGTCAACTTGCTCTCTTGAGGCGTTAAAGCTATTGATTCGTAGTGAAAGATTGCGAGTTAAAGAATTAACTCAAAGTGGCACTAGAAAAAATAAGTTTCTCAGGCTATGGTGTACGTACACTGTTGTTTCTGATGATGAACGTTCTCATGATTTTATCGAATCGATTATCAGAAAATTAGAAAAAGGTTGGTTTTCTTTTACTGGAGAAATTCATGCCCATAATAATACCAGAATTGAAAATATCCTCCAAAATTCCTTTAGCAATGGCTTTTTGCAATGGTCAGCCATACTAAGTAATAAAATGAAACTTGGGATTAGGGTGCTGAGTGCCCAAGAAATATGGGAAATAAATTGGCAGCAATTCAATCTGTCATCGCCACCAGCAATTCCTAATCCTCTAAAGATAGATTCCGCCAATGGACTAGTAGAAGCTCAAACTAGTGATTTTCACATCCGCCACCAGATGTTAGAGAATGAGGAGTCTGTGCCATTCTTTGATAGGAAATGGGTAAAAATCCAAAATAAATATATTGGGGCGCTCAACTTCAGCCAAAAACCAGGGGGCTGGTATGACGAACAAGCTCAATTACGTTATTTGTGGGAATTAATCTCTAGAGATAGTATTTATGATACAGAAATTATTTGTCAGCTAACAAAGGCAAATCAAGCTATTTCTAAAACAAATCTTCAACGCATTACCAAACAATCAATTACCAGCACTTCTTTATCTACAGATAAAGGAAATATTGATGTCAAGTCGGGGATGAATATTGAGTCGGCTGTAGAGGCGCAGAAGACAATATATAAAGGGAGTGTAGTTGTGCATACCGCAACAGCTTTTCTGGTTCACCGCCCAACCCCACGGGAATTAGACGAAGCTTGCCGATATCTTGCCAGCTATTTTTTGCGTCCGGCGGTAGTTGACCGAGAAATAGAATACGCTTGGAAGACATGGTTGCAGTGTTGCCCATTTGTTTGGGAACCACTGTTAACCAAGCCTTTTAACCGCAGACTGCCATATTTTAGTTCGGAAGCACCAGGGCTGATGCCATTGATCAGGACTGCCACAGGCGATCGGACTGGGTTTGAGCTAATCGCAGAAGAAGGGGGCACACCAGTACATCTAGACTTGTACCAGAATCATAAGAATTTGGCAGTCTTCGGCGCAACTCGTTCAGGTAAATCTGTGCTGGTGGCAGGTATTCTTACCCCGGCACTTGCACAAGATATTCCGGTAGTGGCACTAGACTATCCCAAGCCAGACGGGACATCCACTTTCACCGACTACACCAATCTGCTGGGTGAAGATGGTGCTTACTTTGACATCTCCAAAGAATCAAACAATCTTTTTGAACTTCCTGATTTGCGCTCCCTGGATGCAGAACTGAGAAATGAGCGATTGAACGATTTTAAGGAATTTCTCAAATCAGTGCTGATGACAATGGTGATCGGGACGAGCATGATTGGTGTCAGCCCAACGATTACCACCAATATTGAGTCAATCATTGCCCTGAGTTTGAAAACATTTTTTAATGATGATGAAATTAAATCACGCTACAAGTTAGCAATACAAAATGGATTTGGAACTCAATATTGGAGCGAAACTCCGACGCTCAAAGATTTTTATAATTTTTGTTCTCCAGCTTTCATACAATTAGATTCTATTGCTAGTAAGAGTCAAGAGATTTCCGAAGCCTTACAGCAAATCAGGCTGAGAATAAATTATTGGTTGAGTACCAGGGTAGGACAATCAATCTCACGCCCATCCAGCTTTAGAACTAATGCCAAATTGTTAGTATTCGCTTTACGTAATTTATCGAGTGAAGCTGATGCTGCCATACTCGCTCTTAGTGCCTATGCTGCTGCATTACGTCGCGCATTATCATCAAAAGCCAGCATCTTCTTCCTTGATGAAGCACCAATTTTATTCCAATTCGATGCGATAGCTGACCTGATTGGGCGATTGTGTGCCAATGGTGCGAAGTCTGGTATCCGCGTCATCATCTCTGCCCAAGAACCAGAGACTATATATCAGAGCAAAGCTGCACAAAAGATATTTGCCAATATCACTACACGTTTAGTAGGCAGGATTCAATCATCAGCTGTTGACCCGTTTATTGTCCGCTTTAAATATCCTACCGAAATCATCAGGGTCAATAGTACAGAAGCTTTTTATCCAAAAAAGGAGGGGATTTACTCTCAGTGGTTGCTTGATGATAACGGCAAGCTAACTTTCTGTCGCTATTATCCCGCTTACTGTTTATTAGCCTCAGTTGCTAACAATCCAAGCGAGCAAGAATTCCGCAGTTTGTTTCTCAAACACTATCAAGATAATCCTCTGCTTGGGTTAGTCAAATTTAGTGAGGATTATATCAGAATGATTCGGGGGGAAGAGTTATCAGACTTGGCTAAACTTATGCTTTCAAAATCACATACAAGGCAGGTAGCTTAAATGAAAAAGCGGACAATTGGGGTAATACTTTCTGCTACAGTTGGCAGTTTCTTTATTGCTGCACCTAGTTATGGTTTCAATATCAACGATTTTTTTAGTTTTATCGTATCGGATCTTCAAGGAGAAGTTTCGGAAATTCAAGCATGGGCTAAGGATGAGATTAACAGTGCTTGGGCAGACATCAAAGAAAACGCGGAAGCTGCAATTGATAGTTCTATCGGACAATTGGGTGCGCCTGACCCAATTGCTTCGGCTGATCAATTGAAGGATTCACTTAAGGACGATTATTCTTATCCCGTTGCTCAACAAAACGCACAAGAACTAGAACGTCAACTTACTTTGGCTTCTGTCGCTAGCGTCGTCAGCAAAGATGGGCAACAAAAAACTCAAGCCAAGATTGATACTACTGCACAAATCGCCCAGCAAGCAAAAGATATTTCTGATGAAGCTCAGAACATGGATGCTTCTCAAAACGTTCTCAAAGCGATCGCCGCTCAGAACGGCTTAATTGTGTCAATGTTGGCACAGCAGCGTACTGATTCTTTATCAGCCCGACAAGACAATGCTTACTCTAACTTGATGCTGACGCAAGTGGCAGATCATCTTGATTCCCAACGGAAAAAGCAGAACTCCGAAGAAGATGGCAGATTGTCTCTACTACATGAAGTCGTACTTAATGCACGGCTAGATCCTACTTTTAAGGAATAAGAGTTATAAGTGCGCGGATACAAAAAGTCATCCACGCACCATAGTTACTGCAAGTTTGTATTTTCAGCACCCCAGCATTCAGGAGAATTTTGCACATGTCCCATTTGTACTATTTATTAGGACAAACATCTGGCGGTCAACTGGCCGAGGAAGCAAACAATAATGCAATCGCTGTTGCCGAAGGGTTTAACCAATTGTGGGAGCGAACTATAAGCGGTGAAGTTTACAGAAATATGTGTACTGTTGGTACTTTATTCGCTGTGGCTACGTTAACTTTTTTCATAGTTGAATGGACAAAAAAGATGATGGCTCTTGAAGAGCAACGGGCTTATACCGATTTTATTTGGCCTTTAATAGTTGTCCTTCTACTAAGTAATAACGGGAGTCTTTTGGGAGAATCAACTTTAGGTATTAGGAACTATATTAACAATGTAAATACATTACTTCTTGGGACTACTGCTGCTGGGCTAGACCTGAGAGAAGCATACGAAAAAGCGCTTGGCACCGAAGCAGCACGTAGTGCGATTGGTGTGATTATTAACAGGTGTCAAAATTCGTCTTTGAGTCAGCAAGAGCAGATAGAATGTCTTAATAAAGCACAGCAAGACTTAAAAGAGAAATATCCAGATAAATTTGGTGCTGACGGACTGTTCTCTTGGTTTACCGATGCGATTGATGGTGCTGTTGATGCTTTCAATGATGTCAATAAGGGCAAGGCAAATGGACTAGATTTAATATTCTCTCCCATAAATGGCTTTATCGGTTCTGCCATAACAGACATTGTTACTATAATTTTAGTTGGGATGAACGGAGCTTACCAGTGGGGAATTGAATTAACCATGCTAGTGACAGCACTCCTTGGTCCAGTAGCGGTTGGTGGTTCTTTATTGCCCTACGGAGCTAAGTCTATTTACACTTGGTTAGTGGGATATTTCAGCGTAGGTTTTGGAAAACTCTGCTTCAATATCATTATTGGATTTGCTGGACAATTAGTAGCTGATTCTAAAACTTATCAACCAATGTTCTTCCTGTTTACTATTGGTATAATTGCCCCATTTTTGAGTGCAGGTTTAGCGGCTGGTGGCGGAATTGCTGTCCTTACTCAAATTAATAAAGCTGCTGAAACTTATAGTTCAATTTCAATTGAAGTTGCTAAAGGTTTAATTACCAAAGGTGGTAGCTTAGTTGGGAAAATGGCTAAGTAAGCCTACAAAGTTAATTTTTAAAAATACGAATCGCATAGCTTGCTTCTCTAAAGGGGTACTGCAAATTGTGAATTGATGTGCCCCCTACAACCTGTTTCTTATATGCTTATGCTGAATCATAAAAAAGCTTCTTCTGCTAATAAAGAGCCATTGCAACTGCTCAGGTATAATCAATCAGTACCAACGAGAGTAGGAATAATTTCTCTAGTTGGTTTTTCAATGGCTGCGTTTTCTCTATTGTTACAGTTCCTTAATTATGGAGCGGTTTCTCTACTAAATCAAAAGCAATTAGCCCTGGTGCAATTATCATCAGGTGAGACGATTTCCGCTAGGGCAGTAGACCCAGGGAAACGCTCTGATGAAGTGATTAGAAAGTTTATTTCTGATACCTTCATTAAGATGTTTAATTGGGATGGGATAGTACAAGCTTTCAATGAGAAAGGTGAGCCGATAACTAAGCAAGATACTGGGGTAGAAGTAGGCAAAATTAATAATAAATCTAATAGCCGAGTCACAAGTAAAGCTTATGATGCTGCCTTTGCTTTGAGTGAAAATGGAGGATTTAGAGCCGCATTTCTGAAAAAATTAGCCTCAATTACTCCGACGAGCATATTTAATGGTGATACGCAAGTATCTTTAATCCCTAGATTTATTTCACAGCCACGGCAACTCAGAGATCGCAAATGGGAAATAGATTTTATTGGTACGCTCGTAACTTTTGAACGTAGTGATAATTCAGGCAAAGGGATTACTTTTAATAAAACCATTACACTTTCATCAATTTCTAATCCAGAGTATATCCCAGCTAATACTAGCGAACTAGCTAAGAAAATCTATGCCACCCGGAAAGCCGGATTAGAAATTACCGAAATTGTCGATTTAGATTTGGGCAAAAGAAAATGAGTGAAGAGAATAATAAAAATGGGTCTGTATCGACTTTAGAGGATTTGCTCTTAATTGATGATAGTAATAAAACTAATGGTAATAAAGCAGCAGAACCGGAAAGTTTATTAGTAGCGACCAAGCACACATTTGTCACTTCTCCTTGGTCAAGACTAGCAATAATTGCTGTCCCTTTTGGAGTTGGATTTTTAGCTATATTTTTGATGCTCAATGGAGTGTTTAATCCCGCACCAACGCCAAAATCTGCACTTAAAACAATCCAGGAAACCCCAACTACTGAACAAGCAGGGCAAAGTGATGAGGGAGACGGTGATGCGCGTGCAAAACTAGCTCTGTCGGATCAAGAAGATGAGTTAGGTCGCATTAACAAAAATAAAAAAGACCAACCAGCGCCAGTACCAGTTTCTCAAACTGAAAAGGTTGTGCCATCTAGCCCACCATCTCCACGACCAGCGCCACGTCCTGTTGAAAATACACAACCACGTCGCGTAACTCAGACTGCACCACAACTAATTAGAACCTACACTCCGCCACCAACACGCACAAGTTTTTCTTCAAGACCCTCTATATCTGCACGGACACTCACACCCCTAGATCCCCTTGAACAATTGAACAAACTCCGCAGCATCGGTTCTTACGGCAAAATCGCGTACACCGAAACTAGCACCAGTAAACAATCTTCATTAGATCCGGATCAAGCTCAAGCATTTCAAAATCAACCGAATGAACAAACAGATACAAATAATCTTGACCAAACCACGCCGCAAAACTCAAGGGACTCGATTGAAAAGCTCCGCTCCAGGTGGCAAGCAACTTCTAAAGTTAACAAAATTACTTTAGCTAACAATTATTTACCTCAAGAAAGCGAAATTCTCCAAGGTAAACAAACTCGTTATTTGACAGTTGGCTCATTTGCTAGTGGTGTGATTGTTACCCCATTAGTTCAAACCACAGTTAATAGTTCAGAGCAGACACAAACTTCTAATAGCAATAGGTCTGTTGCTAGACTGCAAGAGGATTTACGCGATAACTATGGGCAAGTGGCAATCCCGAATGGTACAACGTTTGCAGTCGAGTTAGCTTCGGTTGATGGCGGCAGTTACGCTGTCGCTTCTGTTCGGGGCATCATCAAAGATAATACAGAATATCCTATTTCAGCGGGTGCGATTTCCGTGACTGGGGAAGGTGGTAGACCCTTGATAGCTCGAAGATTTCAGGACAGGGGTGGCGAGATTGCCCGTAGTGACTTGTTTAGTGGCGCTGTGTCTGCATTAGGGAAGGTTGGGGAGATTATGAACCAACCGGATAGTGAAGAAGAAATTCTTGATGAATTTACAGGTAGAATTCGTAGACGTAGTAGTGGCAATCAGCGCAATCTCACTGGTGCGTTAATATCAGGTTTTTTTGGTAACATCAGTCAAAATCTTAGTGAACGCAATCAACGTGCTACTCAAGAAATTACTTCTCGCCCTAATATTTGGTACATAGAAGCGGGTACTAAAGTGACCATTACAGTTAATCGTTCTCTGGAGTTGCCATGAAAAAGTTTTTGATTGGTATACCGTTGGGTCTAGCATTTGCTTGTGTACCACTATCCACAATTGCCGCCCCAGTCGTTCGCACCATCAAACAAACTCAAGCTAGTGGTACGACTGCCAAACTACAAACTATCAACGTTTGGAATGGTCACGGGGTAGCAATTTCTTTCTATGAAATTGGCGAGACAATTAAAAAGGTTTGGTTAGACGATCCATCGCAAATCCTGCTTGACACAGATGGTTGCTTATCGGGACTGGATCAGAACTGCCCTAATCCTGGCGCTGGATTGATTCATTTACGGCGGATCAAGAGAGTAAACATTCCCGGAATACCGCAAACATCGGCAACTCTATTAACAGTAGTTACACAGTCATCCTCTGGTGAACGCAAGACTTACAGTTTTCGACTAGCAACAAGTAATGGCACTCCTAAATATAGTCAGGTGACGATCCTTCTTGATGTGGCACGAGAACAAACAGCCCCGAAACCTCAATTGCAATCATTAGTTAAAACACAGCAAACAATTAACCAAATTCGAGGCGGTATTGTTGTAGCTATTAAAAGTGGATGGATGAATCAGCAAGATGAACTACATCAACGATTGCAAAAGTTAATTGGTTATTTACAAGCAGGTGATGACATTTCTACTGCTGCTAACAAGGCTTCTGTCTCTCAAGACTTAGTTAATAAATTAATTGCTTTGAATAATACTTCTGATAATTTAACACAAGGTAATGGCTTATGAAATCATCTTTACGGCTCAATGATAACGCCTTACGTTACTTCATTTTCTTTGGTTTAGTAGGTAGTTTATTGATTCATAGTTTCATAAAATATGGGCTATTGAACTCTTTTGTAGGCTTTTTGCTGCCCAAGGCTTCTGCACAAGTACCCATTGTAAATTCAGCTAATGGGTTTACTCCTGATTGGTCGCGCTTGAGTTTTAGTGACATGATTATTTCTCTTAATGGCAGTGTTACCTACCCAGGCACAAGAGGTACAGAAACTAGAACCTGGACGGCAGGGCAAAGCATTAGCGAGTTTATGGAACTAGGGGATTTTGAAACACCTCAATTAGCAATAGAAAATTTAAATCTCTCAACCATAGCTTCAGTACAAGGAATCAATTTAAGTGGGTTAAGATTAGATGATTTTCAATTAACAAGATGGCAGACCTTGCCAAATTTGGTCAGAGCTGTTCCTAATTTGGGTAACAGAAACGTTAATAGTGTTATACCGATCCGTGATTTTGCGAGAAGATTTGGCATTAATGGCGGTACAATCGCTGATCTGGGCCGTTATGACAATTTAAGTAATGTTCAACTTGGTCGAGTAATTAATTTAAGAAATTATCCTTTGACATCCATTTCTAATATCCAGAACGCATCAATAAATCGCTTTGCCAATTGGCAAGACTCCAGAATTGATGGTATACCGGGATTATCAACACTCACCTGGGATAATTTACCGGGGTTGAGAACACTTGACCTTTCATTTGTTGCCAAAGTTGATCTGCCATTGGGAGATATTGAAGCTAACCGTACCCGCTCCATATCTGGTAGCTATCAAGATGGCTTTAATGTTCCTTGTCTCCAAAATAATTGCGCTCATACAGAAATGTCCGGCATTGGTGAGACTACTGGAACACAGTGGATATCCGGGAAATTCCAAAAGGTTAATGGTGGATTTGGCATTTTAAAAGCTCTTAATGATGGTAAAGAGCCTACTGGTCGAAACCCCTTTGGCTCCAGCTTTAAGCAAGTAGTTTGGAATATTGATGAAGCAAGTGGTTCTGTCGAGACTGCTATGTTTTTCCGCATCTGCAAAACTATACCCTTCATTGGTCGCACTTGCAGTCCCTACTTCATTGGGCCTGTGCCTTTTATTGAGTACCGAGAGAAAGACCCTATCGTTCTTGGTCAACCTAATTCTCTACCTTAAATATGAGCAAATCTTTCAAAATAAATAGCGCTAATCCTCAAGGATTTCGATTTGAGCAATTACAAAATCCTGATGACGCAATTGGCAATTATACTCATCAATTATTCACTCCCAATGGACTAACAGTTTTATCCTTGCTTGGCGCTTACATTTTAATGAGAGTATTTTTTGGCGACTCTAACAAGAAGAAAATTGCTACCTCTTATTGGGGTGGAGCTAAAGAAACTGCTACTGCTCAGAAAAAAGCCATCTTGCAAATCGCCAATCCCCAATGTGATAGTGCTGCACTTTACATTGGTAAACATCAGGAAAAAGGTGGTGGCGCTACTTTCTATATCCCTGATGTGCAACGAGGTACGGCAGTCATCGGCGCTCCTGGTAGTGGTAAAACATTCAGCGCCATTAACCCGATGATTTACTCGGCAATTGATCAGGAATTTCCATGTATAGTTTATGACTTCAAATACCCATCTCAAGCGAAAGTTGCTGCCTATGCCAAATACAAGGGCTATGATGTTCACATCTTTGCACCGGGATTTCCTGAATCTGAAGTCTGCAATCCTTTAGATTTTCTTCGGGATAGTAGTGATGCCGAATCGTCCCGACAAATTTCCACTGTCATCAATAAGAATTTCCGACTTCTGGGCAATTCAACTGAAGATGGTTTCTTTGGCCCATCCGGTGATCAGCTGACTCAGGCAATTCTAATGTTAGCTAAAGAATTTGGCGATTACGCCGATGTCATGACTTGCGCCGCGATACTTTCTAGCGAACAAATGGTCAAACGCCTCATGGCTGCTTCTCTCAATCCTTGGGTAAAAATTGCCTTTGGGCAACTGTTCAGTTCTGCTGCATCTGAAAAGACTGTTGCAGGCATTGTTGCAACTGCCAGTATTATGTTTACTCGCTTTATGGCCAAAAACACACTAGGCTGCTTCATTGGAAAGACGACTTTACCTTTAGAAATTAAAGGTAAGCAAATGATTATCTTTGGGTTGGATAGAGAGCGCCGAGATGCAGTAGGGCCTCTCATGACCAGCATTTTACACATGACCATCGCCCGTAACATTGCCAAAAAACGAAAAG
>NZ_WBKM01000155.1 GCF_015714725.1 Nostoc sp. WHI | reverse complement strand
GCTCCCCTGCCCCCTGCTCCCCTGCCTCTTGGTCAGAATCACTCTACCTTCTGCACCAATGTACTAAACCCCTTGCAAAAGTGCTTTTTGCAAGGGGTGTGAAAGGTAAGCATCGCAATCGCATTATCAACTACGAATATCATCAAGTTGAACAAATTTGTTCAATTGGTTTTGGTTCGGTTGAATCTGCCGTGCTAGCCTTTGCCATTTCTATAGTCGGCATCTAACCAACAACGTGGTAAATCTTCACCAGAAGGAAAAACGAGATTTTCTTTTTTAAAAGAATCAGGCTGCTGTTCTTCTTGACCTTCTTGGTCTTGTGCGTGGACTACACCAGAATTCGGGTCGAGTAATTCCTGAATTTCAAGAATTTTTACCAATTCGCCAGTATCTTTGACTTGTAAAAGCATAGAAATTGCCTCAATAAGTTTGCATGAAAATCGAGAGCGAGTTTCAAGATAAACCCGCTCACATCCCAACCGATTTAGAAGGTCGAGATTCCTTAATTGTTAAAGGAAATTTTTACCAGATATTCACACATAAGTTGCTCAAGATTAATCTATGTGTATCTGTGGTTTTTATTTTTATAAAAATGATTCAGCATCTCGAATCTAAAATTGAGTAAGGGAATGCTGACCGGGAAAATTGTCTAATTCAAATAATCTTAGTTTTAGCGATTAGATTTCGCGTTGATATTTTTCTAAAATATCTACTAAGTTAAGCTGGCATTGCAGTGGTAGTAAATCGATTAAAGGAAGTTCACTTCTACCGCCGCCAATTTTTATTGGAATTGATTTCAAGACTTTTGTAACTTGGTCTTGATTTACGGTGTTGGAAGTAATTAAGGGATATAATTGTTCAGCAACGAGGGTATGCAGTTTGGCATTAGATAGATAAAGATGCCATTTGGCAATGTCTATGTAGACATTTTCGCCAATTTCAGCTGCTAGGGCTTCCAGTAGTTCTGTGGTGTTAGCTTTAGCCATAAAAATAACGCTACATTCAGAAAGAGCGAGAAATCTCAAACTTTTTTACATTATTGCTCAATTAACAGGCTGATTCTACTACCACAGGTTACAATCGCCCCAGCATCAGCAGTCTGTCTTCAGGTGGATCTGGGTGGAGTTTCAGTGTAGTTAGCGATCGCAGTAATATAAATCAGATGCACCAACAATATTACTATCCAACTTATAGTCAGCCAAGGCAGCCACTCCCAGGTAGTGCCTTTCAAGATGTGGAAAAACCATAAACTAGAGTTAATAGTAGCAGCGATCGCCACATGCACAGCAAAGTTCATCCGGTCATCGATCTTACGGTAATCAGGGTCTTTGCGATCGGGTTCGCGAGGCCAACGAGGAGGCATAAATATTTGTTACAGATTTAAATACACCCTACTCATTCTAAGGTTTTTGGGGCTGCGGTTGCTATTAGACTACTGGAACCAGTCATAATCAAATTAAAAGTCAAGCTCGGCTGGGTTAAATCCTATGACTATCTTTGGGCAAATAGACTCCGACCTGCTTTATCCTGATAGTGACGGCAAACCAATGGCAGAAAACACAGAGCAGTATCGTTGGATTGTCTTGATTAAAGAGAATTTGGAGATTCTGTTTGCTAATGATGACAATATGTTAATTGTGGGAGATTTGCTCTGGTATCCCGTCCGTTCCCAGCTAATTACACCGACCGCACCTGATGTGATGGTTGTCTTCGGTAGACCAAAGGGCAAACGTCGTTCCTATCGTCAGTGGCAAGAAGACAATATTTCACCGCAAATAGTCTTTGAGATTCTCTCTCCTAGTAACGATGCCAAGGAAATGGATCGTAAGTTGGAGTTTTACGATACCTATGGTGTTGAAGAATACTATTTATACGACCCTGAAAGTTTTCAACTAGATGGTTGGTTGCGGCAAAATAACCATTTGAATAAACTATGGCAAATGGATGGCTGGGTCAGCCCCCGCTTGGGAATTAGATTTGAGACTGGGGAGGGTGAGTTAGTAATTTACCGTTTAGATGGACGAAAATTTTTAAACTCACTCGAACTTAATCAACGGGCAGAACAGGCTGAGTTCTTATTAGAACAAGAACGCCTACGTGCAGAGCAAGAACGCCTACGCGCCGAACAGTTGGCAGCATATTTACGTAGTCTCGGCATTGACCCTGACAACTTACCGTGAATAAGAGGCAGGGGAGCAGTTCTTGCAGGGAGCCGGGGGGAAAGATACGCTCATTTCCCCTGCACTCATGGTTTCAGAGCCAATAAATTTATTTATGCCCAAAAGCAAAAATATTTATTTTGAGATGCGTACGTAGCACGTTCGCCTTTGGTGTCTCGTAGAGAGAAATAATGCCTCCTTGTTTCAACCCCATAAAGAAATTTAGGGGGTTTCCCCCTGCCCCTTTTCCTCTTCGATGACTTAACTGGTGAGATAGTTCACCTTATTGCTCTAGCAGGGAATAATCTCCTGATTTCCCGCCACTCTTACTTATTAAACGAATCGATTCAATTTGAATCGACTTTTCTAAGGCTTTTGCCATGTCGTATAAAGTCAAGGCTGCAACGGAAACGGCGGTTAAAGCTTCCATTTCTACACCAGTTTCAGCTTTGGTTTTAACTGTGGCTTGAATTTGATAACCAGGTAGTTGCGGATCAGGTATAATCTCAACTGTGATTTTTTGCAAAGGCAACGGATGACACAGAGGAATTAAAGTAGCTGTTTGCTTGGCTGCCATAATCCCAGCTAATCTTGCAGTTGCTAACACATCTCCTTTTGGGACATTTCCGGCTTGAATGGCAGCAAAGGTGGCTGGTAGCATTCGCACTTTAGCTGCGGCTACTGCTTGGCGAATGGTTGGTGCTTTGGCAGACACATCCACCATCTGTGCCTGTCCCTGACGATCCAAATGGGTTAAGTTGGCAAAATTAGATGGAAAATTCTCTTGCGTCATTTAGTAAGAACGTGTTAATATAGTTTCTTGACAAGGGTGTGTAGCTCAGTGGACTAGAGCACGTGGCTACGGACCACGGTGTCGGGGGTTCGAATCCCTCCTCGCCCGTTTTTGAAAGTTAGAAGTTAAGAGTCAGGAATTAAAACTCCTGACTCTTAACTTTTCAAGGCATAGGCATCTGGAGCGCGACCTAGTGCAAAGCGCAGGGAATTGGGTAGGTCTTTGCTCGACTGGGTGAGGAAGATGACAAATGCTAGAGAAGTGATTACAGCACCATAGCCAAACATATTTCGGTAGCCTACAAGTTCTGCGATAAAACCCAGAATAGGAGCGGCGATCGCAATACCAAGGTCAAATCCAGCTACGCACATAGCAAAAATCTGCCCCCGTTCCTGTGGCAGTGAGCGATCTGCCATCATGGTGGTAATCATAGATATTACTGTACCACCACCAGCACCTTCAAAAATCGCTGCAACTAAGAAAGCGATCGCACTGTTAGCTTGCCACAGCAGTATCAAAGCTAATATGTAACCTACTATACCAATGGTAATAAATAAACCCCGACCTAAGCGATCGCTTGCTTTACCAGCAAATACCCTGATACTAAAACTAGAAATTGCCGCAGCTGTAAAAAACAGTCCCCCATTCAAGTCCACTTCAGTTGATTTGATGAATAACGACACAAAGGTATGCACAGCACCAGCTGACAAACCAACCAGCAACATGACTATAGTTGGAATTCTGACTCGTGGACTGGCCAGAGTTTGCCAAAAGTTGCCATCGTTCGTCTGAGTTTGCTTCTGAGTCTGCACTGGGGGATTGGTGACTTGGACGATCGCTAAGAGGGCGACAAAACCCAATTCAGCAGATAATAGAAATAACAGCCTGTAACCAGTTGTACCTTCTAAATACCCTCCCAAAGCAGGGCCAATTGCTAAACCAATGGGGGCTGCCAGGGTCATGTAACCAATGATTTCACCACGAGTTTCCGATGGAGCCAAATCTGCAATTAACGTACTGTAGCCAGTGGTAAAAGCAGCAACACTAATACCGTGAAAAATCCGCACCAGGATCAACAATTCAATTGATTGAGTTATTAAGTAACCAAAGGGTGCGATCGCGGCTACTATTGCACCAATTAGCAAGACAATTTTTCGACCCCGTTTATCCGCTAACCGTCCCAGCATCGGGCGAAATAGCAATAACCCAATGGCGAAACTGCCCATGACAATCCCAATTTCTTGCTTGCTTGCGCCTACACTATCAATGTAAAGGGGTAGGGTTGGTAAGAGCGAAGCCACGCTCGACCAGAATAATAAACCTGCCGTAAATAAAATCAGCAGGTTGAGCCGCAGAGGGGCATCAAAGGTGTTAAATGCTTTCAAAGTAGATGCAACTTAATGAGTTTTTTGTCATTAGTCATTAGTCATTAGTCATTTGTTGATGCCCAATGCCCCATGAACAATGACTATTGTTACTTTACTTAACATTTTTTGCTACTACCTCTCGCACGCGATAGATAGGCCGTCCTTGGGATTCATGGTATGTACGCATCAGTAATTCTGCCAAAAGACCGAAGCAAAACAACTGCACTCCAGTTACCAGCAGGAGAACTGCCAAAATTAGCAAAGGGCGATTGCCAATCATCTCACCTAAAGCTAATTTGACAAAAGTCAAGTAAATTCCGATCGCTGTCCCCGAAACCATTGAAATCAAGCCCAACAGCCCAAAAACGTGCATCGGGCGGGTGAGGAACTTTTTCATAAACAAAATAGTTAACAAATCCATCAATACCCGGAATGTCCGCCATATCCCATACTTACTATGACCAAATCGACGGGCGTGATGACGCACGGGCATTTCGGTAATTCTAGCTCCTTCGATGTACGCCAAAGCAGGTAAAAATCGGTGTAGTTCTCCGTAGAGATTCATATCTGCCAACAGTTCTGCACGATAGGCTTTCAGCGAACAGCCATAGTCATGAATATTTACGCTAGTGGTACGGCGAATTAGCCAATTGGCAATTTTGGAAGGAAGTAACCGATTCACAGCACCATCTTGGCGTTTTTGCCGCCAACCACTCACCAAATCGTAACCCTCGTCTAGCTTTGCTAATAACATCGGAATATCAGCCGGATCATTTTGGAGGTCAGCATCTAAAGTGATGATTACTTTACCTATTGCATAATAAAATCCAGCAGCCATAGCCGCAGTTTGACCATAGTTGCGACGCAAAATCACCGCTTTTAAATCTGTGCGGATTTGCGCCTGTTCTTTGAGAAATTCCCCGGAACCATCTGTAGAACCGTCGTCCACACAAATGATTTCATAATTTATCTGACTAGAGGATAAAGTAGATGCGATCGCTTCTAGTAAAAGCGGCAAACTTTCCACCTCATTATGTATCGGCACCACCACCGAAACATCTGGGATCATTGCTGAAATCGCCCCATTTTCCTCACTAGTCCTTTCGGAAATCAACCCACTCCTCATATACCTGTGCGTCCTGTGCGTCTCTGTGGTTCGTAACTCTTAAAAACTCTACCAGCACCTCGCACCTGCTGATAGTAGGACTGACTAACTGCATCTCCCTGTTCCGAGAGAATATCAATCCCAATACCATCCCGTCCCTGATCTTTCCCAGAACTATGGATGTAATAACCATCTGCCAAATAAAGTCCGACATGGGTTGCTTTTTGGTTAGTTCCAAAAAATACCAGATCCCCGGCGGCTAATTCTGCAATCGTAATTGGTTGAGTGAATCCTTCTTGTTGATAGGCATCTCTAGGTAACCAAATACCCACCGAGGCAAAGGCCGCCTGCATTAACCCAGAACAGTCGTAATTCGGCTCAACTGTACCGCCCCAGAGGTAATAATTTGATTGTTGCATCGCTTTTTGGGTAAAAGCGATCACCTCTGCTAGCAGTTTTTTAATCTCAGATTCAGAAAATGTTGCAGCCTGATAATGTACAGTAGCAGATTGTAATGAATCAAAATCTGAGAGGGATATCCATCCTGGATAGTCATCTTCACACAGATAGACCTCAACTGCTGAATTTTGATGATTTGATGTTACCCACAAATGTCGCCCAGATGCGGCTTGAGTTGCCAAGCCTGTACATTCAGGAGAATCATGTAAATTTAGGTCAGCTAAACACTGATACTCCCCTGATTTTGGATTTTGGATTTTGGATTTTAGATTAAAGGACATTATTTAGAGAATGATTTTTTTTAATAAAGACGAACAACTCGAAAATCTTGGTAATGGCATTTTAGATGCAACTTGGGCAGCATTTCCAACCTTAGCCCGTAATCAAATTGCCCTGACTTGGGTTATTTACGATCCACCAGTGCTAGTAAATACTGGTGGGGCGCTGACTCCCAATGCTTTTTGGGAGCACCCAGTTCGTGGTTTTACTTATCGCGGTGTTGAGCGGATTTATCCCGCAAGTGTAGTCAAGCTATTTTACTTGGTGGCGGTAAACGAATGGTTAGAAAAAGGGATGATCCAGCAGCCTTCCAAGGAGTTGGAGCGAGCCTTGCGGGATATGATTGTAGATTCTAGTAATGATGCTACTAGCTTGGTTGTGGATAGTCTGAGTGGTACTACCTCAGGGCCAGAGTTACCAATTGGCCCCTTTGAAACTTGGAAATATCAGCGTGATATTGTTAACCGCTATTACCAATCTTTGGGTTGGGAAGAAATGGAGACAATTAACATTTGTCAAAAAACTTGGGGTGATGGCCCTTATGGACGAGAACGGGCGTTTGTGGGAGAGTTACTGGAAAATCGTAATATGTTGACAACAAACGCGATCGCCAGGTTACTGCATAGTATTGTAGGTGGGGTGGCAGTTTCAAGTGGGCGATCGCAAGCAATGATGGCTTTACTAAAACGGACTCTCAAAAATTTGCCCACTGACGGCGAAGAAGACCAGGTGACGGGTTTTTTAGGCGGTGGACTGGCTCAAAATGCTCAAATTTGGTCAAAGGCAGGTTGGACAAGTCAAGTTCGCCATGATGCCGCATATATTGAATTACCAAATCAGCGCCCCTACCTTTTAGTAGTATTTACAGAAGGTAAAGCCCAAGCTAAGAGTAAGGCTATTTTACCCTTTGTTTCTAATTTAGTTGCTGAAGCGATCGCTAGTCTATAAGAATCCTAATCGCGATTTGGCGTTGCTAAATCAATGGGATGAAATTTTTTTATGTATTGAAATCTAAAATTCCTTATCCTCTCTGCGTCTCTGCGCCTCTGCGTGAGATAAATCATCCCGTAAATATGCAACGCCCGTGATTTTTGTGACCAACATCGCGACTTTAGTAACTAACATCGCAACTTTAGCTACAAACATCACGCTGTTTTAGAAATTAAGAGACAGAATGTAGTCAAAAAGTAGCCCTGAGCTTAAATTAACACCAGTAACAGCTGTACATCCCTACAATTTCAACTTAAACTCATCAAACTTCAATACCTCAGAATCAGGCTTGCGGGTATCAAAGCGATAGCTACTTATCATACCCGTCCCCATATCAAAAATGCTGAAAACCGTAATATCATTACTCGCAATATAAGGCATCGGCTTACCATCTTCGCCCAGCAAGGGGGAAATTGTCGGCAGCATCGGTTCTAAACCATTAGGATCGCCAAGTTTAACATAATCCTCTTGATACCCAATTGGCACTTCTCGCTTTCTGTCCCCCCAAGCAGCACCGTAAGTATTGCCGACATTAGATGTTTCCAGAAAGTGCATTCCACTGGAACTAACAAAGCGGTTCCACAAATGGGAATGTCCATAGAATACCAATTGCACATCAGCCGCTTCTAGTAAAGGAACAACATCGCGGATGATATAATCTGCGTCTTTAGGGTACTCGTAACGCACTGCTTTGATATTATTGTCGCTATCTCGTTCAATTATCTGTGTTGGCTCTGTATAAGCAGGAACTATGTTATCACCCAACGTATGGGGCGGATGATGAAACATCACAACTTTGTATTTTGCTTGTTTAAACTCAGGGCTATTGAGTTCCGCCTCTAGCCAATTGTACTGCTTGCTACCTTTAGCAATTGGCTCATAAATAACCTGTCCATAACCCCAATTTTCAGGATTATTTAAATCCTTTTCTGCTTCCTGATATCTACCCTTATACTTTTCATTAAAGCTGGGAGTCCGCCACATATTCGTAATGTACAGTACCACCAGACGCGCATCACCAAAGCTAACTGCATAATATTTTTTTCCACCCTCTTTACTATTTGGGAGAGTGAAAATTTCTTCGTAGGTATTAGTATTAAAAGAATTATCTATTAAAGATTTGTCTGAGGATAATTTTTGAGCAACTGCACGGGGAATCGGATCATCAAATTCACCGTTTAAACTTCCCACCCTAGCAAATCGTCCCATTACCTCATGATTGCCAATGCAAGTAAACATGGGTGCATGTTGAATTATTTGTCCACCGATGTAAGTCGTCTTAACATCGTTGTGCGTCATTTCATATTTAGCACGACCTTGTAAACCGGGAAACAATGCACCACCTTGATTATCATCAAACCATTCTGAGGCGCGATCGCTGACATTGACCAAATCACCAGCAAACCACACTCCATCCACTCGTCCGATTGTCTCTACCACCTTTTGCAGATTTGCTGCTGTCATCGGTTTTAGTTGATGATCTGAGGTAAGCAAAATTTTTAGTGGTGTACCTGATTTTGGGGTAGCTGCGAGGCTAAAAACATCACTCCTAACACTCTCGTCATCTTCTCGCACACTCATAATCCGATAGTTTACCCGCACACCAGGAGTTAACCCAGTCACCTCAGCTTCATGTCGCCAAATATCACGCTGGACGGGTTTTTGATAAACTTCGCCGTCTTTGGTCTGATTTGCAACTTTTGATTCCTGGTCTTCACGAGTGCGACTGAGTTTGGTAGTATTTGCCTTAGCAGTTTGTTTGAGATTTTCCCCGTAGGTAACTGTGTGATTAACACCAGCAAACTCGGTAAACCAAACTACTCGCACTGAGGTTTCAGTTGGCAGTTGCAAAAATGGGTCGGTCAGTAATTGAGGTGCTGATGTCATATTTGTTTGCCCAAATAAATGCACGCTTACTAGGGTAAAGCATATAACAAGCACAAGCATAGCCACTGAGAGAAATTTACGGCTGCTTTTGCGTTTGAGCATGAGTAGTATACCAAATTTTGTCAGGTGTCCAAGACTCAAATCGGATTTTTGTGTGCGATGTCTACGACGGGCTACGCCTACGCATTTTTGCTAATTCACACTTTTTCGAGCGTTGCTGAATTGAAATACAATTAATGCTATGGATTTTCCTTTGCGTCTTTGCGCGGCAGTCGCTACAACGGGGGGAACCCCCGCAACGCGCTGCCTTGCCTTTGCGTGAGACATTCATCTCTATATTCAGCAACGCCCTTTTTCTATCTAACCAGCACCTTAGCACCAGTTTCTGGTTGAGCGCGAATTTCATTTGGACAAGAACGACCTTGTTCAACATCAGCAATATTAGCAAAAGTTGTCTCTGCAATATTGTGGAGAGCCTCTGCCGTAAAAAAGGCTTGGTGTCCAGTAATAAGTACGTTGGGGAACGTTGTCAAGCGCTGGAAAATATCATCTTGAATGATTTCACCAGACAAATCTTCAAAAAACAATTCCGATTCTTGTTCGTAGACATCCACACCCAAATAGCCGATTTTTCCTGACTTCAATCCCTCAATCACCGCTTGGGTATCAATCAGCGCTCCTCGGCTAGTGTTAATTAACATTACACCTGACTTGATTTGTTTTATCGCCTCAGCATTGATCAAGTGATGCGTTTCTGGAGTCAAAGGACAATGCAGGGAGATAATATCGGATTTAGCAAATAGCTCAGGCAATTCCACATATTTGCCACCCAGCGTCTCCAATTCTGGATTGCGATAAACGTCATAGGCGAGTATGTGACAACCAAACCCCTTCATAATCTGTCCTAAAATCAAACCGATTTTGCCGGTGCCGACAATCCCCACTGTGCGCTCATGCAAATTAAATCCCAACAGTCCATCTATGGAAAAATTACCTTCCCGAACACGGTTATGGGCACGATGAATTTTGCGATTCAGGCACAAAATCAATCCCACGGCATGTTCTGCTACTCCATAGGGGGAATAGGCGGGAACACGCACAACAGTAATGCCCAAGTCTGCTGCGGCTTGTAAGTCTACATTGTTAAACCCTGCACAGCGAAGGACAACTAAACGAGTTCCCCGTGAGGCGAGAAGCTCTAAAGTTGGAGCATCAACTTGGTCATGGACAAATACGCAAACTGCCGGAAATCCGGCGGCTAGGATAGCGGTATCCCGATTTAAACGGGGTTCAAAAAACACTAACTCGTGAGGATACTGGTGTGCGGAGCTTCCCTCCGTTGAGACAGAATTTGCAGCTTCTAAAAACTGCCGATCATAGGCTTTTGTACTGAAGACTGCTACTTTCATGCCAAACCTCAGACTTTATGCTGCACGGTGTTCGAGTACATAATACCTTGGCATTTAGAAGAGCGATATCAGGACGGGCGTAGCTGCAACACCTTTAATCGTTACCAGTCTTAGGGATTGTCATCTATGCAAGCAATTCCCGAACTAAAGCAAAAATTTAGGATTTAGGGTAGAGCGATCGCCTGATTGAGAGGAATGCTATAATTTCATGGGGATATAATTAAATTTTCCTAAATTCACAACATTAGAATCTAAAATAGATATCTAAATGTGTGAATAAATAACTGGAGAGGTGTCCGAGTGGTTGATGGTGACGCACTCGAAATGCGTTTTGGGGAAACCCAACGGGGGTTCAAATCCCCCCCTCTCCGTTTCAAAAACATTGCTGAAAAACATAATCATGCGATCGCAGCTTTGCAAGTAGAGGCGTACAGATGTACACCTCTACTCATAGATATGATATGACATACTAAAATATACATTGCCAACACGGATTTTTAGGATAAACTAATGCCATCGTGTGAGGAGTGAACGATGGCAAATCGTAGTATGGGAAGAGTACTCTCATTTAGTTTGATCAGCATCTGTTTATATCTTGGTATTAGTATAGGAGTCGTGATTCGGCTTGGGCAATCACAGCGATTAAATGCTGCTACTACACCCACCGAACCAGTGGGATTTCCATTAGCCATTCCTGAAGCCACGCCATCAATAATCGAACAACAAACCTTTCCAAATACTATTACTATCAAAGCCGTTGGAGATATTATTCCCGGCACTAATTTCCCTAACCACAGATTACCCCGCTTTCGAGATCAATTATTACCAAAGTCAGTGAGAATTCACTTGCAAGGATCTGATATCTTATTTGGTAACTTTGAAAGTAGCTTAACTAATTATCCCTATACTGCCAAAGATATTAGTCGAGGACAAGTCTTTGCTTTTCGCTCTCCACCTGCGTATGCCCAGTTATTTGCTGAGGCTGGTTTTAATGTATTCAACATGGCGAATAACCATGCAATGGATTTTGGCCCGGTGGGATTCAAAGATACAATGAAAAATCTTGAGGCTGTGGGCATTTCCACATTAGGTCATAAAAATCAAATTCTCTATTTGGAAGCTAACAATATCCCCGTGGCAATGGTCGGGTTTTCTCCTTACGAAATGTATAATTCAATTCATAACTTAGGAGCAGCCAAAGCACTCATAACAGAAGCCAAAAATAAAGCCAATATTGTAATAGTATCAATGCACGCTGGAGCCGAAGGAACGGGGGCGCTACATATTAAGAATAAAACAGAGTTTTTTTATGGAGAAAACCGAGGTAATTCGATCAAGTTTGCCCGAAAAATGATTGATGCAGGAGCAGATTTAATACTGGGACACGGGCCTCATGTTCCGAGAGCGATGGAAATTTATAAAGGAAAAATCATCGCTTATTCTTTAGGGAATTTTCTGGGATACCGGACTTTATCTACAAATGCCGAAACTGGTGATTCAATGATTTTAGAAGTCAAACTCAACTCAGTAGGAGATTTAGTATCAAGTAAAATTATCCCTGTTCGCATGGATAGGCAGGGAATCCCTCAAATCGATCAACGTTTTCGGACTGTGAAACTTATGCGCTATTTGAATAATCAAGCTTTTCCGAAGAGTCCAGTGAAGATTAATAAGAAGGGCGAAATTGTTATACACAATAGTAAATATGGAAGACTTAAAAAAAACAATAATCAGCTACTCCAATGAAAAGGAGTCAGAAGCCATAATTTAGGAGTCAGAATACCCCTAAGGGCTACTGGTACAAAATTTTGGGTTTTTGAGACGCGATAAATCGCCGTCTCTACAAATTTTTTGGTCTTATCTGAACTGTGTTGCTCTATAATCTGCTACGAAGTGTACCAACGCTTATCTTAAATCTATCAAAAGCTAAAAATTATAACTTTGACATTTATGTAAACTTCAAAAAAGAGAAATATATAGATTAAAACTTATTACCAAATCATAGTCTTAATATAATAGTCCTCATAGAGGAAAGTATATAGATTAAAACTTATTACCCAATCATAGTCTTAATATAATAGTCCTCATAGAGGAAAGTATATAAATTAAAACTTATTAGTAGAATTAAGGAAAATAGATAAAGTTTTACTTATACATTCAATCTAATATTTATTTAATAATTATCGGTTAAAGATGAACCAATTTGGCTTGAAAGCCTGTAAACTGATTTAAACAAATAAATAATGCTTTGCGTCACACCAGTTTACAAACGATAACTTTTTGTAAGCTTTTGCTAATAGGTGGTTAAAGTAGTCATTGGTCAAATGGCTAAAATCACGTCACGAACTATAGCTTGATTACTCATTAATAGTGCAAGAAATACTAGATTTTTCTTGCCTTAAATGTCATAGCTATAAAAAGTAAATACTACGTTTTAAGGGGATATTATGACAGGAATTTTAAATCAATTTTCCCGCCGTAAATTTATTTTAACAGCCGGAGCGTCTAGTGGTGCTGTGTTACTTAAAGGCTGTTTGGGTAATCCTCCTGAGAACCTTACTGGTGGTAGTACTCAAGCACAACCAATTGTTCAGCCTGTTGCTAACATTAGCCCAGAACAAGCACCAGAAACTCCTACAATCAAGCTGGGATATATCCCCATTGTGGAAGCTGCTCCCTTGATTATTGCTAAAGAAAAAGGCTTTTTTGCTAAGTACGGCATGACTAAGGTTGACCTTTCTAAACAAGCCTCTTGGGGTGCAGCAAGGGACAATGTAGAAATTGGTTCTGCGGGTGGTGGTATTGATGGCGGTCAATGGCAGATGCCTATGCCCCATTTAATTACAGAAGGTTTAATTACTAAGGGCAATCAAAAAATTCCCATGTATGTTTTGGCGCAATTAATTACACATGGAAATGGAATTGCGATCGCAAATAAGCACCAAGGCAAAGGTATTAGTTTACAACTCGCTGGCGCTAAGTCCCTATTCAACGAATTAAAATCTTCAACACCCTTCACAGCTGCATTTACCTTTCCCCACGTCAACCAAGATTTGTGGATTCGTTACTGGTTAGCAGCAGGTGGCATAGATCCAGATGCAGATGTCAAATTGCTCACAGTACCGGCGGCTCAAACTGTGGCCAACATGAAAACAGGAACAATGGATGCCTTTAGTACGGGCGACCCTTGGCCTTATCGCCTTGTGCAAGACAAAATTGGCTATGTAGCAGCATTAACCGCAGAAATTTGGAAGAATCATCCTGAAGAATACCTCGCCATCAGAGGCGATTGGGTTGATAAAAATCCCAAGGCTACCAAAGCAATTTTAAAAGGAATTATGGAAGCCCAACAGTGGTTAGATAATTTTGATAATCGCAAAGAAGCGGCTCAAATTCTGGCTGGACGAAATTATTTCAATCTTTCTTCACCAGAAATTCTGGCAGATTCATATCAAGGCAAATATGACATGGGTGATGGTCGCAAAATTGATGATAAATCAATGGCTGCTTACTACTGGAAAGATGAAAAAGGTAATGTTTCTTATCCATACAAGAGTCATGACTTATGGTTCATAGTTGAAAACGTTCGCTGGGGATTCTTGCCAAAAGATTACATTGCCAATAATGCCGCTAAGGCTAGGGAACTTATTAACAAAGTCAACCGCGAAGATATTTGGAAAGAAGTTGCAAAAGAAGCTGGTATTACTGCTGCTGATATTCCCACAAATACATCCCGTGGTGTAGAAGAGTTTTTTGATGGCATCAAATTTGACCCCGAAAATCCAGAAGAATATTTGAAGAGTTTGAAAATCAAAAAGTAGAGACGCGATTAATCGCGTCTGTACAAGAGCCAAGAGATATCGATCATTTGCAAATGACCAATAACAAATAAAATTTGAGGAGAATACAGGATCATGACAATAGCCCAAAAGCGCTCTGCAAGTCCTAGATTTAGTAATAGCTTTATATCCAGTCTGCAAAAGCAATTTCCTGAGCTAATACCTCCAACGATCGCAATCGCAATCTTTCTGGTTCTCTGGCAACTCTTCGCTTGGACTCCCGGTGCCACATTACCAGGGCCAATACAGGTTATCCAAGACACTTGGGTTTTGATTTTCTGGCCATTTTATGACCGAGGTGGCATTGATAAAGGTCTATTTTGGCAGATTCTCGCTAGCCTGCAACGAGTCGCCATCAGTTATACCCTAGCTGCGATCGTTGGTATTGGCTTAGGCATTTTGATTGGGGTTAATCAAACAATGTCCAAAGCTTTAGACCCAATCTTTCAACTACTGCGAACTATACCACCTCTAGCTTGGGTACCAATTTCTTTAGCAGCTTTACGACAAAACGAACCAGCCGCCCTGTTCGTAATTTTCATCACCGCCATTTGGCCTATCTTAATTAACACTGCTGTCGGCGTTACCCAAATTCCTCAAGATTACAACAACGTTGCCAAAGTTCTGCAACTTAGCCGCAAAGAATATTTCCTTAATATTTTGATTCCGGCGGCATTACCCTACATTTTTACCGGGTTGAGAATTGCGATCGGTTTAGCTTGGTTAGCGATTATCGCCGCAGAAATTGTCATGTCCGGTATTGTCGGAATCGGCTTTTTTATCTGGGATGCTTATCAAAATAACAATGTCAGCGAAGTTATTTTAGCTCTAGTTTATATCGGTGTTGTTGGGTTGGTGCTAGACAAAATGATGGTTTGGCTGCAAAACAAGATTCTGCCAACAGAACAAAAATAGTCATTGGTCATTTGTAAAAAACTAAGACTAGGGACTGTTTTCAAACTCGAAGATCCCCCCTAGCCCCCCTTAAAAAGGGGGGAAAAGAAATTCTAAAAGCCCCTCTTTTTAAGGGGAGCCAGCGCGGTCTTGGGGTCTCCCCAAGTGGAGCGACTGGCGTGGGTTGGGGGGATCTTCAAAGACTATGGTGTTTAAAGAGAGGTTTGAAAAGATGAGCTAATGACCACGCACCAAGGACAAATAACAAACGACAAATGACAAAGGACTAATGAGTATGTTCGTAGCTGTTGATCAAATTGAAAAAGTTTTTGAATTAACTGGTGGTGGTAAATATATTGCCCTCAAAGGAATCGATCTCCAAATCAAAAAAGGTGAATTTGTTTCGCTGATTGGTCACTCTGGTTGCGGTAAATCCACTCTATTAAATATGATTGCGGGTTTGGATTTGCCTACTGAGGGTATTGTTACCTTAGAAGGACAAAAAATCACCAAACCAGGCCCTGACAGGATGGTGGTTTTCCAAAATTATTCGCTATTACCTTGGCGGACGGTAAGAGAAAATATTGCCCTCGCCGTGGACTCGGTAATGAAAGGTTTACCCGCAAGCGATCGCAAAGCTATTATCGAAAAACACATAGATATGGTGGGTTTGCGTCCTCATGCTGACAAACAGCCGGGAATGCTATCTGGTGGACAAAAGCAGCGAGTTGCGATCGCCCGCGCTTTAGCAATTCGTCCCAAGTTACTATTGTTAGATGAACCCTTTGGCGCGTTAGATGCTTTGACTCGTGGCAATTTGCAAGAACAACTCATGCAAATCTGCGAAGAAAATGAAGTCACGGCTGTGATGGTGACTCACGATATAGATGAAGCGGTGCTGCTGTCTGACAGAATTGTAATGTTGACCAATGGCCCTGAATCCAAAATTGGCGACATTCTAGAAGTGGATATTCCCAGACCCCGCAAACGCATGGAAGTTGTGGAACATCCCAGTTACTACAGCTTGCGGAGTGAGATGATTTACTTCCTCAATCAGCAAAAACGCATTAAGAAAATTCGGGCTAGGAAAACTGCGGACATTGTTCGTCATGGGTTAGAAAAAGTTAACTTAGAAATTGGTTTTTTACCCCTTACCGCCTGCGCCCCTTTAGCCATTGCCAAAGAAAAAGGCTTTTTCACCAAGCATGGTTTAGATGAAGTTAACCTCGTGCGAGAAAGTAGCTGGCGAGGAATTGTCGATGGTATGACTGGCGGTTATTTGGATGCAGCCCAAATGCCTTCAGGGATGCCGATGTGGTTAACATTAGGAGGACATAATAACCAACCTCTGCCCGTTGTCACTGCCCTCACCATGACTCGCAACGGTAACGCTATTACCTTGGCAAAACGCTTTTACGACCGGGGTGTGCAAACATTATCCGACTTCAAAAGATATCTGCTTCACACCCGCGACCAACGCCACACAATGGGAGTAGTACATCCTGCATCCATGCACAATTTGCTGTTGCGTTACTGGCTAGCGGCTGGTGGGATTGACCCCGATGAAGATGTTGACATGAAGACCATTCCGCCAGCACAGATGGTAGCTGACTTGAAAGCCGGAAGCATCGATGGTTATTGTGTCGGCGAACCTTGGAACTACCGCGCTGCTGTCGAAGGTGTTGGCTTTACCATCGCCACCGATTTAGAAGTATGGCTAGGACACCCCGGTAAAGTTCTCGGTGTGCGAGAAAAATGGGCAGAAACTTATCCTAATAGCCACATTGCTTTAACTAAAGCTTTGCTAGAAGCTTGCCAATACTGTGCAAATCCTGAAAATGCCCCAGAGATTCGGCAAATTTTGGCTGGACGGGATTACGTCAGCACCGATTTAGAGTACATCCAACTCGAAGATCCTGATAGTCTCACCTGTAGCTTAGATCATCCATTGCGGGACTATGCTCATCACCAGTTTTATTCCGAGTCTGCTATCAACCGCCCTAGCCGCACCGAACAAATTTGGATTATGAGTCAATTAGCGCGTTGGGGTGACACTCCCTTTCCGAGAAATTGGGTAGAAGTTGTGGAACGGGTATGCCAAGTGCGTGTATTTAGCACTGCTGCACGAGAACTAGGTTTAGATATCAGCTATACTCGCCAACCCATCAAGTTGTTCGATGGCACACCTTTTAACGCCGATGACCCAATTGCCTATCTCAACAGCTTGCAAATTAAACGCGATTTCTCTGTTGCGGAAGTCATCCTTGATTCACCCACAAGAAGAGTAGCTTGATCCAAATTTCAAGCAATAGTAACGGAAACTCGACAATAAGTTATTTAGGACTTATGCAAAAACTCTCTTAAACGAATGGTACTAAGAAAAGCCCAAAGGCTTGTGTCACCTCCTTCCCAGTCTCCCCTCGTCCCCTCGTTCCCAGTCTTAGACTGGGAATGTATTCTGAGAGGCTCTGCCTCTCGTCAAGAAAGCTACGGTGTACACACAAGTCTAATTACCCCCCTTAATCCCCCCTTGTAAAGGGGGGAAACCGGAAAATCTTGTTCCCTCCCCTTTGCAAGGGGAGGGTTAGGGTGGGGTAATTCGAGAACTGGTAGTGATTCGATAACTTGTGT
>NZ_WBKM01000089.1 GCF_015714725.1 Nostoc sp. WHI | reverse complement strand
ACCTGAAACAGGGGATTATGGCTTAAGGAACGCTCTGGTTGTAAGGCTTCTACCAGTTGCTCAAATGGCACGTCTTGGTGAGCGTAAGCATCCATCGCCACTTGTTTCACTCGACTTAACAATTCGACAAATGTCGGGTTTCCTTGTAAGTTGCTACGCAGGACTAAAGTATTGACAAAAAAGCCGATTAGTGGCTCTATCTCCCGCCGATTTCGGTTGGCGATTGGTGAACCAATTACGATGTCTTCTTGATTGCTGTATCTTGCTAGTAAGGTTGCAAAGGCTGCTAGCAAGGTCATAAATAATGTTGTCCCTGAAGAATGACTCAGGGAAATTAATTTAATTGTCAGTTGTTTATCAAGTTGGAATTGTTCTGTACTTCCGGCAAAGCTTTGGACTGCTGGGCGGGTTCTGTCGCTGGGTAATTCTAGCAGTGGTGGGGAATTTGCTAGTTGTTTTTGCCAGTAGTTTAGTTGAGTTTCTAATACTTGTCCGCTTAAATATTGTCGTTGCCAGTGGGCAAAGTCTGCATATTGGATGGTTAATTCTTCTAGGGGTGAGGGTTTTCCTTGAGTGAAGGCTTGGTATAGGGTTGTGATTTCTCGGATAAATATTTCTGTTGACCAGGCATCGGATATTATATGATGCATTGTCACTAGTAGTACATGGGATTCTTCTTTCAGTTGGAGGATGGTGACACGTACTAGGGGTGATGTTTCTAGGTCAAAGGGAAGTTGGGCTTCAAGGGTTGCTAGATGTTCTATTTGTTCTGTTGATGGTTGCGATCGCAGGTCTAATATTACTATGTTTAAGTTGGCTTCGGGGGAGATTATTTGTACTAAGGAATTGTTGTGTATTTGGAAGCTGCTTCTCAGGACTTCGTGACGTTCTACTACTGCATTAACGGCTTGTTCTAGGGCTTTTATGTTTAATGTTCCTGTTAAATGCAAGGCGGATGCTAGGTTGTAGACAGCATTAACCTCCTGCATTTGGTTTAAAAACCATAGGCGTTGCTGGGCGAAGGAAAGTTGTACGGGAGTAGATTCTGTCCTGCGAGGTATGGTTGCAGCTTGCTCAATATGTATACCTTTTTTCTTTAACAGGAGTTTTAGTAATTCCTGCTTTTGCTCTGTAAAGGAATTAGACTGGGGAGAAGAACGATCTATTTTTTTCATCATTTAGTTGCGATCGGATGAGGTTAAAAATAGTATGATTTATTTCACGCAGAGGAGCCAGTGCGTTGGGCGGCTCCGCCGACTTGAAGCACCTGGCGTCGCGCAGAGACACAGAGAATATGAGGAGTTTTAGATCCGTTTGTTTAGCGTCTTCAATAGTTGTGAACATTCAAAGATTCTCCTCTCTGCGCCTCTGCGTGAGATTATTTTTCAAAATCTCTGGCTAGAGGCTGAAGGGGCGTGTAATCTCGGCTGACGAGAAATTCCGGTCTGGGTTCACTGTTGAAATGTGGTATATTCTCAAGACTATTATAAGTAATAATAGCAACTTTGCGGTCATAGGGAGATATGTTGGACACTGAACCATGTACTAGGTTACAGTGAAAAAATAAGACTGAACCTGAAGGGCCTTTCGGTGCGACAATATGATGATTATTGACTAATTTGGTAATAGTTGGTTTGTCGATAGTATATTTTAGATTTGCAACAAAGCTATCCATCCATTCATTTTTTTCTCCATTGCTTGTAGTCTGCTGAGGAGGTGTCTGGAGATGTGTGTAACTTTGTTTGTGAGAACCTGGAATAAAGTATAGCGGCCCGTTAAATTCATTAACTTCATCTAAGAAAACTACTATATTCAGTGCCCTCGGCCATAACATCCCATCTTCTTTATCCCAAAATACAAAATCTTGATGCCAAGGCCATAAATCTCCCTCAAAAGCTGCCTTAAAGTTGACCTTAAATTGGTAAACATATACTTCACTAGCGAGGATTTGCTTGGCTGGTTCCAGCAAACTGGGATGCAATATTAAGCGTTGGAAAATTTCGCTGGTGGTATGACAACCATGAAGCGCGCGCACTGTTTTTTTGTTATTTTCCAAAACCCGTCCTGGTGTATCTTCTTTCACTAAAGGAAGGAGTGCAGCATTCATTTTCTCAACTTCCCTTTGACATAAGCACTCAGGAATAAATAGCATTCCTTGCTCATCATAAACTTCCATTTGTTCTTTTGTCAGTTTCATAATTTCCTTTTGATTAAAAGTACTAAGAGTTTTCTTTTACTGTTTCTAAAGCAGCTTTTACTTCTTCTGGAGAGAGTTGGTTAATTTCTCTGGAGGTGGTGGCAATTTCGTCAATCAGTTCTCTGCCTCCTGTAAGTTTTGCCATAACTTCTACCAGTTCAGTTACCGTAGGATTTTCAAACAAGTCCCGCAAAGTTATTTCTAAATAAAAAGCCTGACTAATTCTGCCAATCATCTGTGTTGCTAACAGAGAATGCCCTCCAAGATTAAAGAAGTTGTCATAGATTCCAATCTTTTCAATACCCAGAAGCTCAATCCAAATTTCTACTAATAACTCTTCTGCTGGTGTGCGCGGTGCAACGAAAATCTCATTTAGTACATAGCTGTTTTCATCTGGTTCTGGCAGAGCAGTTCGGTCTACTTTCCCGTTGTGAGTCAAAGGCAAAGCAGCCAATCTGACAAAGGCAGCAGGAATCATATAGTCTGGTAGTTTCTGTTGGAGAAATTGCCGCAGTTCAAGGGTAGTAATTGTTTGATCTTGCTGAAGTACAATGTACGAAATCAAACGTTTTTCACCTGTTGTTTCAACTTTGATTGTGACTATGGCTTGATTTACCTGTGGATGTTTGTTTAGCACAGATTCGATTTCTCCAAGTTCGACCCGAAAGCCACGAATCTTTGCTTGATGGTCGATACGACCAAGAAATTCAATGTTGCCGTCACTGAGGTAGCGGGCTAAGTCACCAGTTTTGTACAAGCGACTCCCAGGTTCATTGCCAAAGGGGTTAGGAATGAATTTTTGGCTGGTTAATTCGGGGCGGTTAAAGTAACCTCTTGCCAAGTTAACACCACCGATATACAATTCACCAATCACCCCAATTGGGACGGGTTTGAGATGATTATCTAGGATGTAAATTTGCGTGTTGGCGATGGGTTTTCCCACAGGAGGATAGGTACGCCACTCATCTGGTAGCTTTGATAAAGTCAAAGCAGTAACCACATGGGTTTCAGAGGGGCCGTAATGGTTGTGAAGTGAGCAATCTTCCAACTGTTTGAATAGATTAATAATTGGTAAATTTATTTGAAGTTGCTCGCCAGTTGCGATCGCTTCTTTGATATTTTGGAATAGATGTTTTTCTTGCCCGTACATTTCTGCCAATTGCTGTAGGACGACAACTGGAAGAATAACCTTTTGTATAGGTTTGTGTGCTAGGAAATAAATTAACTCTTTGACATCTAAGCGCAAGTTTTCGGGAATCATGAATAGCGTACCTCCCGAACACCAAGCCGCAAACATTTCATGAATGCTGGCGTCAAAACTCAAGGATGCAAACTGTAGAACCCCAACACCTGTTTTCAGGTTTGCCAGATGCCATTGGCATAAATTACTTAATGCTCGATGGGGCAAAGCTATACCTTTAGGTTTACCAGTAGAACCAGAAGTATAAATCACATAAACCAAATTATCCAGATTAACCGCACTCACAGGATTCTCCTTAGACTCCTGAGAAATCACCTCCCAATCAGCATCCAAACACACCAAGCGCCCCTGATTAACAGGTAAACTCAAAAGCAACCGATTCTGAGTCAACAACACCCCAGTACAAGTATCCTCCAGCATCCAAGCCAAACGCTCTTGCGGTAATTGTGGGTCAATTGGCACATAAGCCCCACCAGCCTTCAGAACACCCAACACCCCCACAGCCATTTCCAAAGAACGCTCCATGCAGATACCCACCAGAACATCTGCCCCCACCCCCATTTTTTGTAAATAATGAGCCAGTTGATTAGCTCGCTCATTCAACTGTCGATAAGTTAATTGTTGTTGTTCATAAACAACCGCCACCGCATCGGGCGTCAGTTCCACTTGAGTTGCAAACATATTATGAATACACTCAAAACCATACTCGACTTCAGTATCATTCCACTCCACCAATAACTGTTGGCGTTGTAAGTCAACCAGCAAGGGGAATTCGTCAATTCGACAACTCGGATTGCTGACAATACCCAACAGCAAGGTTTGGAAATGTCCAATCATCCTCTTAATAGTGTCAGCATCAAATAAATCGCTGTTGTATTCCCAAGCCCCAGTCAAACCGTCTTCTGTCTCTGCCATCGACAAGAGTAAATCAAACTTCGCCGTGACGTTGGCTATTTCTAAAGGTATCAGGGTCAAACCAGGCACTTCTAGTTTGCCAATGGGGGCATTTTGCAAGGAAAACATTACCTGAAACAGGGGATTATGGCTTAAGGAACGCTCTGGTTGTAAGGCTTCTACCAGTTGCTCAAATGGCACGTCTTGGTGAGCGTAAGCATCCATCGCCACTTGTTTCACTCGACTTAACAATTCGACAAATGTCGGGTTTCCTTGTAAGTTGCTACGCAGGACTAAAGTATTGACAAAAAAGCCGATTAGTGGCTCTATCTCCCGCCGATTTCGGTTGGCGATTGGTGAACCAATTACGATGTCTTCTTGATTGCTGTATCTTGCTAGTAAGGTTGCAAAGGCTGCTAGCAAGGTCATAAATAATGTTGTCCCTGAAGAATGACTCAGGGAAATTAATTTAATTGTCAGTTGTTTATCAAGTTGGAATTGTTCTGTACTTCCGGCAAAGCTTTGGACTGCTGGGCGGGTTCTGTCGCTGGGTAATTCTAGCAGTGGTGGGGAATTTGCTAGTTGTTTTTGCCAGTAGTTTAGTTGAGTTTCTAATACTTGTCCGCTTAAATATTGTCGTTGCCAGTGGGCAAAGTCTGCATATTGGATGGTTAATTCTTCTAGGGGTGAGGGTTTTCCTTGAGTGAAGGCTTGGTATAGGGTTGTGATTTCTCGGATAAATATTTCTGTTGACCAGGCATCGGATATTATATGATGCATTGTCACTAGTAGTACATGGGATTCTTCTTTCAGTTGGAGGATGGTGACACGTACTAGGGGTGATGTTTTTAGGTCAAAGGGAAGTTGGGCTTCAAGGGTTGCTAGATGTTCTATTTGTTCTGTTGATGGTTGCGATCGCAGGTCTAATATTACTATGTTTAAGTTGGCTTCGGGGGAGATTATTTGGACTAAGGAATTGTTATGTATTTGGAAGCTGCTTCTCAGGACTTCGTGACGTTGTACTACTGCATTAACTGCTTTTTCTAGGGCTTTTATGTTTAATGTTCCTGTTAAATGCAGGGCGGATGGAATGTTATAGATGGCACTGCTTTCTTGTAATTGGCTGAGAAACCATAGGCGTTGCTGGGCGAAGGATGCAGGAAATACGAAGACATCATCTTCGGTGGCTGTTAAAGAATCTTGGGTATGCTTTTTCATCAAAACCTCTGTTGGGCGTTTTGGGAATTTAGTCTCACGCAAAGGCGCAAAGGCGCAAAGGTAAGAGTTTTGCCAAAAATATTGAGATTATTCTTTCTCTTGCATAAGTGAGGAACGTTTCATTCGTCGAGTTTCACGGGAAAGAGGCACTATTGCAGGTGTTTGCAATTCAATATCTTGTTGTTGTAACTTTTCAATAACTTCAGCCAGTTCTGCTACTGTAGGAAATTCAAATAAGTGGCGCAGAGCAATATCCACAGAAAAAGTCCCCCTAATTCGAGAAATAAGTTGAGTGGCTAACAGGGAATGTCCTCCTAGTGCAAAAAAGTTGTCATGTATACTAAGTTTCTCTAAGTTGAGAATTTCAGCCCAGATTGGGGCTATATTTTTTTCCGTAGAAGTGCGCGGTAGAACAAAGGTAGTTGTGGAATCTACGGATGCTTCTGGTGCTGGTAAGGCGCGGCGATCGCTTTTTCCGTTGGGGGTTAGCGGCAATAACTCCATCTGTACAAAGGCGCTAGGCATCATGTAATCTGGTAGTTTCTCACTTAGAAAGCGGCGAAGTTCACTGGTGTCGATTGATTTAGTGTCAGAAACAACATAAGCTACTAAGCGCTTGTTACCTGGTTGGTCTTCCCGGAGGATGACCACAGTTTTCTGGACTTGGGGATGTTGTCTCAGCACTGCTTCAATTTCTCCCAATTCAATGCGAAAACCCCTTAGCTTTACTTGATTATCAATCCGACCAAGAAATTCAATTTTGCCGTCAGTGAGGTAGCGGGCTAAATCTCCAGTTTTATAGAGACGGCTTCCCGGTTCATTGTCAAAGGGGTGAGGAATAAATTTCTCAGCAGTCAAATCTGGACAGTTAAGATAACCCCTGGCAAGACCGATACCGCCAATGTAGAGTTCGCCGATTACTCCAATGGGGACTGGTTGGAGAGACGAATCTAGTATATAAAGCTGGGTATTGGCAATTGGACGACCAATAGGAACTGCACCTGATTGGGAGGTCTCAGGTGTAACCTCGTAGGCACAACATCCAACTACGGTTTCTGTTGGCCCGTATTCGTTAATTACTCTGGTGTCAGGCGCGTAATTGCGCCAAAATGTGAGGCTTTCCGCCAATAGCGCCTCACCGCCAACAATTAACAATCTCGTCTGAGTCCCAACATCTTTTGCCGATAACAATTGGCTTAAAATGTCCAAATGAGCAGGAGTGATTTTAACAAAGCTGAAATTACTGTTAAAACTTAAGGCTGTACACAAAGCCTCTATCTGTTCATTTTCTGGCAGCATTACTACCTTCTGTCCCACTAATAAGGGAGAGAATAAGCTGGTAATAGTTGCATCGAAGCTAATGGAAGAGTTAACAGGAACGCCATTCCCTTTGACTACTGCATAGGTTTGAACAGACCAGACCAGGTAATTTATCAGTCCTCGATGAGCGATCGCAGTTCCTTTTGGTTTTCCTGTAGATCCTGATGTATAAATTACATAAGCTAAGTTAGCTGTATCAACTCCACTGACAAGATTTTGCTTGCTATAAGTAGAGATTTTCTCCCACCCCGCATCCAATAAAATCACAGAAAATCCTGTGTCAAGAAGCACTGATTTTAATTTCTCTTGAGTCAACACCACAGATACTTGGGCGTCTGACAACATATAAGCCAAGCGTTCTTGAGGTAATTGGGGATCTAACGGCACATAAGCTGCACCTGCTTTGAGTATCCCTAACAGTCCAACCATCATCTCAAGGGAACGCTCCATACACAGGGCAACCAACACCTCTGGTCTTACACCTAAAGATTGTAAATAATGAGCGAGCTGATTGGCGCGATCGTTTAACTCCCGGTAAGTTAGCTGTTGGTCTGCAAACACCACTGCCACTGCATCTGGTGTCTGTTCTACCAAGGACTCAATTAGCTGGTGGATACACTTATCTTGCGGATAGTCTGCCTGAGTATCATTCCACTCTGTTAGCAACTGCTGTCTCTCCGAAAGCGTTAGCATCGGTAATTCCCACAAACTTCCTTGGGGATTTGCCACCATCCCCAAAAGTAAGGTCTGAAAATGACCCAACATTCGCCGGATCGTTTCTGAATCAAAGGAGTTAGTATCGTAGCCAATGCGTACAGAAAACTCTGAACCAGGTTCCGCCACCACTGTCAAGGGATAATTCGTTTGGTCGAAAGCCCGAAAATTGCTAATTGTTAAGCTGCTATCCAACTGTTGCAAAGAAGCGTCTACTGGATAGTTTTCAAACACTACAATGCTCTCAAATAAGGGCATTCCTGGCGGTACATCACTAAGACTTTGAATTTCAGCCAGTTGAGTATATGAATATTCCAATCGTTCTACTTGCTGTGCTTGCAACTCACGCAGCCAAGGCAGTAGTTTCGCTGAGGCTGAGACTTGCACCCGCACGGGCAGGGTATTGATAAACAGTCCTACTATCGATTCCACTCCCGCCAAAAGAGGAGGGCGACCGGAAACAGTGGCACCAAAGATGACATCTGATTCCCGACTATAACGGCACAGCAGCAATGCCCAAGCTCCTTGCACTAGGGTATTTAGTGTGAGATGGTGTTGTTGTGCAAAAGACTGAATTGCAGTGGTTGCTGTTGTCGATAAGCTAAGATTTTGTTGTTCGTAGATCGGCTGGTTGGTTCCCTTGACTCTAGCTTTATCTACCACTAAAGGAGTCGGAGCAGTTAAGCCTTTGAGTGCTTGACGCCAAAATGCTTGTCCTTGGGAGGGGTCTTGCTGCTGCAACCAGGCGATGTAATCCCGGTAAGGGCGCGGTGTATCTAAATATAAATTATTATCTTTGCAATATGAATCATAAAAAGCCAAAACTTCTTTAAAAACGATTGGATAACACCAGCCATCAAGGAGTAAATGATGGTGGCTCCAAATAAAGTAGAAAGCCTCGGAAGCAATCTGAATCAAGGTGTAACGCATGAGTGGAGACTGATTCAGTTCAAATCCCTTGGCGCGATCGCTTTCCAATAAAGTCTCTAACTGCTGTTGCTGTTCAGTCAAACTCAGACTTTGCCAATCGTTCTCAAACCAAGGTAAATTTACTGACTTATGCACGACTTGGAGGGGTTCATCTAAACCATCCCAAACAAAGGCGGTACGCAAAATTGGATGACGAGCGATCGCTTGCTCCCATGCCTGTTTAAATGCCAATATATTTAAGTTCCCGTGAAGCGTGCAGCACTGCTGCTGAAAATAAACTCCCCACTCTGGCGCATACAAAGAGTGGAAGAGTATGCCTTGCTGCATGGGTGAAAGAGTATATATATCCTCAACATTCTTCATCTAAAAACCTCCTGGAAACTCTCACCATAGCTGTAAACCCTTTTGCAGCAAGTAGTTGACTTTTAACTTAATTGAGCAGAGAGGATATTTTTTTTAACTTTTCTTCATCCAATTTTGCCAACGGAAAGTCTGAAGGTTTGTAATCTCCGTCTTCGGGCGACTGACGGGGAGCAATAATCGGCACTGGGTCATCTTGAATATTTATATTTAATACGGATGCTAACTCAGCGATGGTCTGATGCTGAAATAGCTGCTTGAGCGTCAGTTGTAGACCTCCTTGGTGAGCTTGGGCAATGACTTGAATACTAATAATGGAATCTCCACCGAGTTCAAAGAAGTTGTTATGGATACCGACCTGCTCCAATCCCAGGACTTTTGCCCAAATAGTAGCCAAAATCTTTTCTGTAGGAGTATTAGGTAGTACAAAGCTGACTGATGAATTTACGGTTACTTCTGGTGCTGGTAAAGCGCGGCGATCGCATTTGCCATTAGGCGTTAGTGGCAAGGCTTCCAGTTCCACAAAGGCACTAGGAATCATGTAATCCGGCAGCTTCTCCCCTAAGAAGCGGCGAATTTCGCTGGTGTCGATTGATTCATTCTCAGTGACAATATATGCTACCAAGCGCTTATTACTTGGTTGGTCTTCCCGGAGAATAACTATAGTTTCTCGTACCTGGGGATGTTGTCTCAACACCGCCTCAATTTCTCCCAATTCGATGCGGAAACCCCTGAGTTTCACCTGATGATCAATCCGACCAAGATACTCGATATTACCATCTGGTAAATAGCGAGCTAAGTCACCAGTTTTATAAAGGCGGCTTCCTGGCTGATTATTAAAGGAGTTGGGAATGAATTTTTCCGCAGTCAAATCTGGAAGTGCCAGATAACCTCTCGCCAAACCAGCGCCACCAATATAAAGTTCGCCCCTGACTCCCATTGGAACTGGTTGGAGATTGCGGTCAAGAATGTAAATCTGGGTGTTGGCAATGGGACGGCCAATAGACTCTAAAGCCTCATTGCGAACCAAACGGCTGGCGCTGATGTGGGAAATAGTTGACCAGATAGTTGTTTCGGTGGGGCCATACAGATTCCAGAGAGAGCCTCCTTTTTCTAGCAATTTATCGGCAAGGACTTGAGGTAAAGCCTCACCCCCACAGAGGATTTTCAATTGAGGAGAAGCTTCCCACCCAGAGGCCTCCAGCATTCGCCATGTAGCTGGAGTGGCTTGCATGACGGTAGCCTGAGATTTAACCAACTTCTCTAACAATCTTGCTCCATCACCAGCCTCTTCATGGCTGGTTAATGATAATTTTGCTCCAACAATTAGTGGCAAGTAAAGTTCGAGAGCCGCAATATCAAAAGATATGGTAGTAACTGCCAGCAAAATATCTTGGTCTGTCAAACCTGGCTGCTGTTTTAAGGAATTTAAGAAGTTAGCGACAGAATAATGGGTAATTTGAACGCCTTTAGGCTTTCCTGTAGAGCCGGAAGTGTAAATCGCATAAGCCAAATTTGCGGGTGTTACACCACTATTCAGATTTTCTTGAGCTTCCTGGTTGATTGTCTGCCAAATTGTATCTAAACAGATTAGATGCGTGCCATTGTCGGGCAATGCAGCTTGCAACCGTTCCTGTGTCAGCAATATTGATACTTGGGCATCTTTGAGAATAAAGGCTAACCGTTCTTGCGGTAATTGCGGGTCTAAAGGTACGTAAGCACCACCAGCTTTCAGAATACCAAGCAACGCCACTACCATTTCTAGCGATGCCTCCGGCAACGTCTCCGACGAACGCTCTAAGCATATACCAACTAGTACTTCTGGTTTTACCCCGATTTTTTGCAAGTAGTGTGCTAACTGGTTGGCGCGAACGTTCAATTCCGAATAAGTTAGATGTTGGGCATTGTCGCCATCTGTAAATTCTAATGCGATCGCATTCGGTGTCTGACAAGTCTGCGCTTCAAACATCTGATGTATGCATTGGCAGAGGGAATCCTCAGTCTGGGTATGATTCCAGTCCACGAGTAACTGTTGTCGCTCCACCTCTTCTAACAGACCGAATTCTGAAATTCTTTGCTCTGGATTGACAACAATTTCCTGAAGCAAATTCTGGAAATGTCTCGCCATCCTTGCAATTGTGGCAGCATCAAATAAGTCGGTGTTGTATTCCCATTCCCCAATCAGTCCCTCTTCGGTTTCCTGCATCACCAATGTCAAGTCAAATTTCGCTGTCGCACTCTGATTTTTCAAAGGAGTTAAAGTCAAACCTGGAAGTTCCAGTTTCCCCATCGGTGTATTATGCAAAACAAACATCACCTGAAACAAGGGACTATAGCTCAGGGAACGCTCTGGTTGTAAGGCTTCTACCAACTGCTCAAAGGGCAGGTCTTGGTGGGCGTAAGCATCCATTGCCACCTGCCGGACTCGACTAAGTAACTGTTGGAACGTCGGGTTGCCCTGCAAATTGGCACGCAATACGAGACTGTTGACAAAAAAGCCAATTAGTGATTCTATCTCCCGACGATTGCGATTGGCAATTGGCGAACCGACTAATATATCTTCCTGATCAGTGTAGCGCCCTAGTAAGGTGGCAAATGCTGCCAGTAAGGTCATAAATAAGGTTGCGCCTGACTTCTGGCTGAGAGTTTGCAACTTCTGTGTCAGGGTGCAATCAATCTGAAAATACTCGATATCCCCTTGGAAGGTTTGTATTGGTGGGCGCGTTCTATCGGTGGGCAACTCTAGCAACGGCGGCGTCTCTGCTAATTGTTGTCGCCAGTAGTCGAGTTGTACTTTCACCGCTTCCCGACTCAACCATTGCCGTTGCCAGTGGGCAAAGTCTACATACTGAATGGTTAACTCTGGCAATGGTGTTCGCGTAGCGTCTCGCAGAGAAGGTTTGCCTTGACTAAAGGCTTCATAGAGGGCTGCCACCTCGCGGATAAATATCCCGATTGACCAACCATCAGAGACAATATGGTGCATTGTCACCAATAGCACATAAGAGTCCTCACCCAGCCGCAATAAAGTGACGCGCAGTAAGGGGCCTGATGCCAGGTCAAAGGGACGCTGTTCTTCAAGCCTTGCCAAATGTTGCACCTGTTGGGATTGCTCGCTTTCTGGTAAGATTTGCAAATCCACTATGGGTATAGTCAGATTTAAGTTTGGCGCGATGGCACTCACGACAGCCCCATCGCTCATAGCAAAGGTGGTTCTCAGAACTTCATGACGTTGCACAATTTCTTGTACAGCCATTTCTAGAGCAGTTACATGGAGCGCACCAATCAGCCGCAGGGCAACTGATATATTGTAAGTGGCACTACCTGATTCCAATTGGTCGAGAAACCAAAGCCGTTGCTGGGCAAAAGATAGAGGCAGGTTTGCATTTCTGGCAACCGACTCGAAGGACAATGAGTGTAACCCCAATTCAGTTTGGCACAAAGACTCAACCACAGAACCGAGTTGGGCAATGGTGGGAGTTTCAAACAAGCTGCGTTGAGGGACTTCTACTGAGAATGTATCCCTGATTCGGGAAATCAGTTGAGTAGCTAATAAGGAATGTCCCCCAATTTCAAAGAAATTCTCATGAATACCGACTTTTTCCAGACCCAAAACTTCAGCCCAGAGTGGGGCTAAAATTTCTTCTGTAGGAGTGCAAGGTGCATCAAAGCTAGCTTCTTTACTTCTACGGAATGTCTCAGTTTTTGGCAGTGCCCCATAGTCTATCTTCCCGTTAGGGGTCAGTGGCAATTCCTCCAGCAACACAAAGACGGCTGGGATCATATAGTCAGGGAGAATTTCGCTCAAGTCTGCACGCAACTGCGAACTATCTAACCCTGGTTCTCCCACTATGTAAGCTACTATTTCTTGGTTCCCGTCATTACCAGTGATTGTCAGTGCAACAGCTTGGGTGATTCCAGGGAGGCGGCACACAGCAACTTCAATTTCCCCTAATTCAATCCGATAACCACGGATTTTAACTTGACGGTCTTGACGTCCCAAGAATATCAACTCACCACTGGGAAGTCTCTTGGCAAAATCCCCGGTTTTGTAGAGCTTTTCCCCTGGCGCAAACGGGTTTTCAACAAATTTGCTTGCGGTCAAATCTACGTTGTAGAGGTATCCTCTGGCTAGCCCTTTCCCTGCAACACAAATCTCACCTACTACTCCCGTTGGTACAGGTCTGAATAATTGATCAAGTAGATATACTGCGGTGTTGGCAATCGGTTTACCTAATTGTATGGCGATCGCTTCCGTATTTTCCGCTTCTAATTTGTAAATAGTAGTGCAAACAGAAGTTTCCGTGGGGCCGTAAGCGTTGAAGTAGTTCAACTGCTGGGCATAGTGATGAGCATCCACAGACTGGGCGGTTTCACCTGCTGTAATCATCACACGCAGATATTGAAAATTCGGTTGCTCTAAGGCTCGGAGATAGGCAGGGGGAAAAGTCGCAACGGTTACTTTTTGTGCATCTAGGTAAGTAAGGAACTGCTGTCGATCTGCAATGGTTGCTTTGTCTATCATTACCACAGCTGCACCTGAGAACAGCGCCATAAATATCTCTGACAATGACGCATCAAAGGAAGCATTGGCAAACTGCAATACCCGATCTGTTTGTTGGATACCGAAGACATCTATTTGCGCTATTGCCATATTCACAAAGCTCTGATGCTCTACCATCACCCCCTTTGGTGTGCCTGTTGACCCCGATGTGTAGATGATATAAGCCAAGTCAGAGGGCTGGCTGAGGGACAAAGGAGGATTTGTAGCACAATCAAGTTTTTCCAACTGCACATCCATTGCAAACATGGGAATGTCTAGCAGATTTTGTAGTTGGGGGAGGTTTTCTAGCTCCATGAGCAAAACCTTAAGCTCCGCATCTCTGATGATAAATTCTAAGCGATCGCTTAAATTATCGGGGTCAATTGGCACATAAGTACCACCAGCTTTCAGAATCGCCAGCAAGCCAATGATTAAGCGATCGCTACGCCCCACCATCACACCAATTGGCTCATCAGGCTGGATATTATACTGCATTTGCAGATAATTAGCAAGTTGATTAGCTATAGAGTCGAGTTCCTGGTAGGTTATGGCTCGGCTAGAAGTTTGAATAGCTATATTTTGCGGCGTTTTTAATACCTGATCTGCAAACATTTCATGGATGGTTTGAGATTGGCTCTCAATGCGATCGCCTATAGCCCAATCCCCAAGCAGCTTGATTTTCTCATCTGGCGATAAAATTTCCAGATTTGCCAAATATGTATCATACTGGGCATAAGCTGACAATAAATTTTGTAAATGCTGTGCAAAACCATGCACAAAAGAGCGATCAAAGCGCATTGGGTTGCAGTGCCAAGTCAAGCTCAGAGCCGCTTTTTTATCAATTTTGATCGCCCAATCATAGCGATTTAGATCAAAGGATGAGCCATGAATTTCTGGTAGCCATACTGCAACATTAGTCGTCAGATGATCTTTGGTGCGATCGCTGGCAATTATTTCTCGATATGGGAAACTTTGATAGCTGTAACTTTGAGAAACTATCTGGGAAAACTCAGAAATAAATGTTTTTAAAGATTTTGTTTCATTAACTGAAATAATCAGGCTCACCTGCTCTCCCATCGCTTCACTTGGCTGTGGAATTGCCAAGGGAGGAGAATCAATTAAAATAGTTGACCGTCCAGTATATCGGCTTAACAAATAAGCGATCGCGGAAACTACCACAACGTAGATTCCTAATAAATCTTGTTTAGCGATCGTATCAATTATCTTTGTCGTAGTTTCATCCAATTCAAAGTGATATATTTCTTTCTCATCCTGACACAAACAACCAGGTTGAAAAGTTCCTTCTAGTAAAAAAGGTGCTGCAATTTGGGCGAGTTGTGTCTTCCAAAAATCGGAATGCGGCTGATACGTTTTTCCGGTGTAGTGCCACAAATTTTGATGCAATCTTGTTTGGCTCATAGCACAATCTCTTTTTTTCCAAAAAGTAACTCGGCAAATATACCTTTTGATTTACACTCAGTTATCAAGCGTTGAGCTTGAATTATTGGATTAGAATCTTCTTGTAATTCAAGCCCTAAAATATATCTCAGCCAAGGCTCTTGTCCCATTGCATAAACATACATTTGCTGAGGATGGAAAACATCGACCAGATGCATACCTTCCAAATAATTACAGCCCCGACCTAAGCGACTACGATCCATCGGCCGCGGCAAAGGTGACTTAAATAACGGCCCATAAACCCAGGAGGGTGGTGAACCGTCACATTCCATACCTAAAAAAATCAGATCAACATCCCCGGTGTAATCGTGGATGCGGTGATACAAAACTGGATCAATATTGCAGGAATCAGCCTCCACCAATATGGAATGGTCAAACAAGCGCACTAGATAAGTCAATTTGCTGAGAACTAACAAATCGTGATGCTCCCCTAGAAATGGAAGACCAACAATCACACCTCCAGGAATTGCAATCTCGTCCATTTCTCTGAGTTCAATCACATTTTTGAACCCAAGATATTTCAGGATGAGTCCCAACGATGGGTCTTGAATAGCTCCTTCATAGTTGCGACCCACTACAACATTCCCAACTTTATGCCGCAATTGAATTAATGTTTCCGGCAAAAAGTGATCTTGATGGCTGTGAGTGATTACGACATAATCAATCCAATCGGGTAAATCTTGATAGGTGTAACGAGGAATTTTGGAATCGTAAGCATAGCTGATGATTGGATCAAACAGGATGCTAATGTCCTTAGTCTCAATTAACAGGCACGCATGACCGAAATATCGAATTCGGACACTATTGCCAGTGTATTTTTGATAATCAGGTGGAGATTCCTCAGTAAAAAATGATCTAAAAAGTTTTGCATCTGCAATTTCAACCCCCAACTGACTACAGATATAATCATAGTTTTGGGGAGTTGATTTCATCTTAAAAAGCTCATCTAATCCTTGATGAGCAAAGGGAATTGGTAAATGAGCATATTTCTCGTTCTTCAGTCTAGGCGTACTGAAAATGAATGGGCGATTGTAATCTTGCTCAACTTGAGAAAGTCCAATGCTTTGGCAATTCACATCATAAAAACGACTACGATAAAGAAGCTGTTCAAAAAACCTAAATGTTGCGTTGTGGTTGAGGTCATAGCTCAGTTCTACGTAACCTTGGAGGATTTCCGGCACTTTGGGATAAAGCGACTCCAAACTGTAACCCTTGGCATCACGACTCAAGAGGCTTTGCAGTTCCTTGACTGCATGGACAAAATCTATTAAATGTCCGTGGCGCTCCTTGGTTTGTTGCAAAAGCTCCTTAACTTCATCTACCCTTGGAGCATCCAAGGCGATGAATGGGCCACTTTGCATCGCTGGGTTTTTCAAGGCTAGGATGTGGAGATCGGGAGAATTGGTGTATGAGGTCATGATTGCCAGGTGGCGTTCAACCATATTCATGGCGGCCGTAGCTGGGGGGATCAGCAATACCCATGCCACCCACAAGTTGAATAGAGGTTCAACCTGGATATCCTGCCTGAAATACAACTTTTGGCTCGACATCTTACGTTACCTAGTAATGTCCATTCAGCAAATTTGACATTTCTGTTAAAGGGTAACAGGGGCTAATTTTGTCTCGTTCCGAGGGGCTGCTGCCTCCCAAATTCGCGGCAGCAGCCCAATGATGAGCATTTCCAGCCGAGAGGCTAGAAACGAGGTTTTAAGGGGGTTTGTTGGGCTTAAGTTGACACCAATGGCGTCTCGCCCGCCCGTAGCCCAAGGCTGGCAAGATGCCCACCCCACAAGAGTTTTACTTCTAAGTAATATGCAAATTAAATGTCCAACAGCTTATTAGCCTTTAGGACTGATATGAAACTAAAAACTAAGTTTTAACGTATAACTTGATATTAAACGTTTCCTAAAAAAGAATACCTCATAACCAGTCTCATAATCTAGTAATTTTTTGGTTAATGGCTAGTAATAATTCTTTATTAAGACCTAACTTGTGACGGGATGTAAAGTCAGGTTATATTATACTGTTCAGCCCCGCTCGGTTTACAAGCTGCCCCATGCCTACCAATACCTGACGCGAACCAGAATAGGGTCTGCGTCCGTGAGCCGCTAACATATTATCCAACATCAATACATCGCCTTGCTGCCACAGCACCAGAGCCATTTCTTGCTCGTAGTGTTCTCGCAGTTCCTCAACTATTGAGTCTTCAAGTGGAGTTCCATCACCGTAAAAACTATTAGTTGGTAGTTCGTCCTCTTGAAATGCTAGCAGCAAACCCTCTTGGATTTCTGGTTCGAGGGTGCTTATATGGAAGAACATAGCATGATTAAACCATACATCCTCACCAGTTTGAGGATGTTTTAGTATCGGCTCCCGAACTACCTTTGTTCTGAGATGTCCGCCTTCCAGCCACTCCACCTCAATATCGTTTTTTTGGCAGTATTCTTCAACTTCGGCTTTGTCTGCTGTCTGAAACACCGTTTGCCACGGCAACCCCAAGAAGTCGTAATAGTTGCGGATGTACATTACCTTTTTTTCAATAAAGCGTTGGCGGATTTGAGGATCTATCCGATTAAACACTTTGCGAGTATCAGCGATCGGGGTTTCACCGCCGATCGCAGCTGGTGTAATACAATGAAAAAAAATTCGCATCGGCCAGTTTTCTTGGTATGAATTCTCACAATGCATTGCAATTTTTTGCTCTGCTGGATATTCTGTAGAGGTATATATTTTACCAGCGATCGCTCTGCGTGGCGAAGACCGTTCCCGGTATTCAAGAGGTTCGCCTGAAAGAATGCGAATCAAAGCTTCTAAGTCGGATGAGCCATTGACATTGAAATTCCGAAATAACAAACCGCCATATTGCAACAACTGAGATTCAATAAACTCTCTATTACTAGTTGCCCATGAATGCAAGTTAAGTCCTTCGACCATAGGTTCAACTACTAAAGGTAACTTTTGATCAGGGTTTAAGAAAGATATTTTTACCAGTGTATTAGACTCTGGATTGAAAATTCCTGACATGACAGTTCTCCTTGTGCTTAGTGGCTTGGTGGTGAAAAGCTATAGCGGTTCCCAGTTGGATGCAATGCAGTAATGTTACTAGACTTGATAGTAGTTGAGACGCGGTAAGATGAGATTGTACTTAAACAAAAGTAGCGTATTGTTTACCACATTGGTCTAATTAAAATCTGTAATATATGATTTGTATAACAATACCTTTGCCAATTTACGAGGGTGAGTTGATATCTGAACTCCCTTTTCTCTGAGGCTTGGCAAAAACAATAAGTCCTAAAAATTCCTTCAAGGTTTCCCACAAGGTTTTTTAACGTATTGTCCGTAGTATCAAGGGTTTGATATTCCAAGCTACCTTATAAGCTAAACGCTTATGTATGGGTCATTTTGCCATTTTTGCCCAAATTTTTGTTGGCTCTTATTTTGGCAAAGGTATTGTATAAATTATTGTTTATATATGTATAAAATAATTACAGCTATTTTCAGTTAAATAGAGGACGCTGTAGGGGCAATTCATGAATTGCCCCTACGATAGATGTGGTTTAAATAGTGTTGACGACGGATCGCCAAGCTTAAGCACCAATGCTGCCCTCTATAACTAAAAAATAAAACAATGTCTAATAAATTGCCACAAAATGGACGACAGACATCTGTGCTAAATCTGATCCAGCAGCAACTTATGGTCATGACCCAGCAATTAGAGTTGCTCAAGAAAATCCAGCACTCAGCTGTCCCAGCATCTCAACAGCAGCATATCAAAGAATCTCTGCCAGCACATCAAAATCTGGAGTCCACTTTTGAGGAGAAAGTAATTAACCCTACTGATGGCATCCTCGACCCGATAAATCGAAGTGTTGAAGATAACCATATTAGTGCATCTTTGGCAATACATCTAGAAAATAAAAAAAATTCGACTTCAGAGTTAATTTTTCCCCTTTCTTCAGGACAACGAAACCTTTGGTTTTTGTCAAATTTAGGAGCAGACAAATCAGCAGCATACAACGAATCAGTCGTTTTGCGGTTGCGCGGTGAGTTACAAATCCCAATTCTGAAGACAGCCATGCAGAATGTAGTGGCTCGACGGGATGCTTTGCGAATAATTAGTATAAACCCAGAAGGGCAAGCGATCGCATCAAGTCTACAAGTCGAAATTCCTTGCTTGATTCTGTCTGAAAAATCAGAACAAGTCAAACAAAAGCAGGTTGATGCTTGGTTGGAGGCTGTAACAACTCAGACATTCGACCTCAATCAAGGCCCATTTTTCCGGTTGCAATTGGCACAGGTAAATCATCAAGATTATCTGATGGTTTTAGTGGTTCATCATTTAATTGCCGATGGGTGGTCAATTCAATTTATCCTTCAGGAAATAACTGAATTTTATTCCGCTTTGTGTGTTGGGAAAGAGTTGTATAAACCAGAACCTACACTTTATTCAAGTTATTTGGAATGGCTAGTAACTTTGCAGACTAGTCAACAAGTCCAGAAAGATCACGCATACTGGATTGAAGTCTGCAACACCTCGATCCCAAGTCTCACCTTACCAACAGATTACCCAAAACCAGCCAGAACCTACAAAGGTGAAAATCAAACAGTGACGCTGGACAGGGCATTTTATCAACAGCTAAAACAGTTCAGCCAAGCACAAGGGGCAACAGTTTTCATGACACTCCTGGCAGCTTGGAAAATCTTTTTATCACGACTTACTGGCCAAGAACGTTTGGTAGTAGGTATTCCGACTGCGGGGCAGATGATAATGGGAGCCAGAGATTTGGTAGGACATTGTAGTTCGGTGTTACCAATTGTCAGCAACCCAGCTGGGGATTTAGTATTTATTGAATTTTTGGCATCTGTCAAAAAAACTTTGTTTGATGTCTACGAACACCAAAACTATTTTTTTACAGACGGACTAAGCCAAGTACAGCCGCAGATAACAACCATCTTTAATATCGACAAAATGATGGATATACCAAAGCTGCACGGGCTGGAAGTTATGTTAATGCCTAGCCCAGTCTGTTTTGCCAAATTTGACCTGAGTTTGAATGGAATTCAATATCAAGATAAATTTATTTTAGATTTTACCTACCGCACTGACTTGTTTGATCATCAAACTATTAGCCACTGGTGTCGCTCTTTTCTCATGTTGTTAAAAGGGATCGTGGCTTCACCTACAAGTCGGCTATATCAACTCCCATTGATGCCACCAGAAGAACATAATCAAAAGTTTTTCTCGGAGGCTGTTACAGTATGGGATATTCAGCCTATTCATCAGCAGTTTGAGAGCCAAGTTAGTCGCAATCCTGATGCGATCGCAATTACTGTTGGCAATGAATCTATTTCATATAAACTATTAAACTATCGAGCCAATCAACTAGCGCGGTATTTAAAAGCCCAGAAACTAGACGCAAAACCGCCGATTGCAGTTTATCTCCAACATCCCATCAAAATAGCGATCGCAATCCTCGCTCTGTTTAAAATTGGCATGAGTGTAGCTGTGATTAATTCTGGGCTGAGTGCAGAGCAATTCCGGTTAGCGATGGCTAAATATGCTGAAAGTTTGCTCCTCACTGAGAGACAATTGCTTGCTTCTTTGGTTGAGCGCCAATCAGATTTAATAACGATTGATGACGATTGGCAAATTATCTCAAATAATAGTGGTGAAAATCTCCACCATGTTAATTCAGAGAGCTATATCCACTTTTGGCATCCAATTGATTGTTTGCAACTTAGCTATCTCGCTGTTTGTCATCACATAGTAGCTAGTCTACAAAAATTGCTTCCTCATAATGTTAGCGATCGCATATCCATCATCAATTGGTTTGACCTGGGAGAAAGTTTTGACATTTTGTTACATGCCTTGACTTTTGGGGCTTCTCTTGATGTAATATCTTGGCAATATCCGTCTAACTCCGAGATTATTGCTGCTTTCGAGAACAAGGCTAGTACGACAGTGTTTGCATCTGTGGAAAGTCTTGTTTCTTTGGCAAAGGCATTTTCAGCCAACCCAGAATTATTATCTGGTAAGCAGAGGTGGGTTATCCTTGATCGAGGCAAACTGAGATACGGATTAGTCACACAATTAACTAAATGTCTTGGTCAGTCAGTTGAGTTTTACAGAGTCTACAAATTACCTGCAATATCTTTGAGTTGTGCAGTAAAACGACTAGTGCCAACATCAGAGGAGCAATATTCTGTAAGTAGTCAAGCAGTTTCTTTAGGGGATGCGATCGCTCCGATGCGGTTCTCAGTCCGCGACTCCTACGCCCAACTTTTACCTGTCGGCATACCGGGGGAACTATGCGTAGAGCATCCCTTATTTAATTACGAATTACGAATTACGAATTACGAATTATTTAACCGGATTCCTACTGGCGACTTGGCTCGTCAGCGTTCAGATGGCAGCATCGAAATTACTGGGTACATAAACGGGCAAATTGATCCCAGAGAGATTGAACTAACTCTTAGCCTTTGCTCCTTAGTAAAAGAGGTTGTCGTTACTGAAAGTAAGCCTCAAGAATTTCGGGTGTATGTAGTCTTGATAAAAGACGAGTTGCAGTATCTTCAGGAAGTTGAAGAATTATTGAAAAGCTTGTTAGCCACCCCAGAAATTTTTGTTTTGATTCAAGTGGAAACGATTCCGCGATCGCACTCAGGAGATATTAACTATTCTACCTTAAGACAGATGCCAGGAGTGTCATTAAAAGCAGCAGATTTTGTCGCTTCTTTGAATACTGTAGAAAAGGCGATCGCTCATTGTATCCAACAAACTCTAAGAAAAAATTTGGTTGGCATTTATGACAATTTCTTCGATTTAGGTCTGTCGAGTTTGCAAGGAACACAACTGGTATCTAGAATCCAGGCAGAATTGGCTGTAGACATCAGCCTACGCGATTTATTTGAAGCGCCAACTGTTGCTAGTTTAGCAGCCCGAATTAGCGATCGGAAAACTCCACCTTTACCGCCAATTCAGCCTTTGCTAGCACCCACCGATTTATCAGGAACTAAACCGCAATTTTGGGATTATGAACTTTCTCCTGCTCAAAGAAGTCTTTGGCTTCACGCTCAAATGGACGAGGGCGCTATTGCCTATAACTTATCTATGTCCTTACTTTTGGAGGGAGATTTAGATGTTGCAGCTTTACAACGAGCTTTTCAAACAATAGTGGCTCGACATGAATCCTTGAGGACAACTTTTATTTTAGTAGAAGACGAACCCAAACAACGGGTGCATGAGACGATTTATATTCCTTTAGAATCCATTGATATCTCAGGAGATCAAAAGCCCTTAGAACTCGCTAGCAAGTACGGATTACAGGAAGCTCAGAAGCCTTTTGATTTAACACAATGGCCACTCATGCGGACAAAGTTGCTCAAATTGTCCGATACTAAACATATTTTTTTATTTACAATTCACCACATTATTATTGATGGTTGGTCGCTCGATATTCTGGGGCGGGAAATATTTGATTGTTATGCAGCCTATAGATTGGGACAGGAACACCAATTACCACCCTTACGCATCCATTACAAAGACTATGCAGTGTGGCACAATGCGCTCCTACAAACCGACAGATTAGCCAAACAGCGCGATTACTGGCACAATAAACTCTTGGGAGCGCAACCTGCACTAAATTTACCCACTGATTTTACTCGCCCATCAGCGCCCACATTTAAAGGCAGTGTCATCAATCTTATTTTTGATCCCTTACAAACAGCCGCTTTAAATCGCTTAAGTCGCAATTATAGTGCGAGTTTATATATGATCTTAGTAGCGGCCGTCAAAACACTCTTTTATCGGATAACTCAACACAACGATATTATTGTTGGAACTAGCTTTGCCGAACGTCCTCATCCCGACTTAGAGGGGCAAATTGGCTTTTTTATCAATCCTCTGGTTCTTCGGGATGCGATCGCTATTAATCAAAGTTTTGTGTCAGTTTTGCACCAAGTGAGGCAAACTATTCTAGAAGCTCTTGAAAACACTTTATACCCTTTCGATATTCTGGCCAACGAACTGCAACAACTAGAGCGCAACTTGCAAGGTTCATCTCTTTTTGAAGTACAAGTTGTGATGCATAACCATCCCCAAAGTCATACTCAGGGAGATCATCTCAAGGTGTCAACATTTGAGAACATTGTATTGGCGAGCAGGTTCGATTTAATCTTCAACTTTATCGAAAGAGATGACCAGCTTCAACTCGATATTGAATACAAAACGGATTTGTGGAAACCCGAACGAATTGAGGTGATGAAAGAACGTTTTTATGCTTTGGTAGTAGATATAATTACCCATCCACATAAGAAACTCGACGATCTTAACTTTCAGACTTCTTATGAAGAATCAACCGAAGAAACAGAGCTTTTATTTAACCTTGATTTTTAGGAGTAAGTAAAGCGGCATAAATAATTAAAGGTTTGTAGTGAGGGCTTCAGCCCTCAAACGAGGACTTAAGTCCTCACTACAAACGAATCTCAAGATTTTTTACATTACTTAACGTACTTTGATTTATTCTCGCCTACTTACTTAGCTTCCTATGGAAATAGATGTCCGCAGAGTGATCTCCGAAGATTTTTGGATTGACCAATTAAGAGGATTTGAAGCACATTGGTTTATCCCATTTAAGAGCAAGCAAGATACCACAAGCTCCATTCAACACCATTTATTGCCCTTTCCTCAGTCGATAAATGACAGGTTAAATGAGCTAACTAAAGGTATACCGACAAATGCTTATATTTTAATTGCAACAGCAGTTTCGATTCTCCTTTCCAGATATATGGGAAGTCGGGACATTCTCATCGTTACTCCCAGACTTCTGCTCTCTCAGGCAAACAAAGATATTAAAGAAAGCATACTTTTTCTCAGATTGCAAGTTCCCAAAGACGGAAGTGTGCGGAATTTGCTCCAGACAATTCAAACTACAGTCACTCAGGCGCACAAACATCAAGACTACGATTTTGAGGCTTTAATTCGACGATTTGGTGCAGATGATCCCCTACTCCAAGTTGGGTTTAGCTACTCTGAACTAAATCAAAATAGTTCAGTTGAGGACAAGTTAACACTTCTATTTCATATAGAAAAATCCCAACAACAATACAGCCTGGCGATCGCCTACAAAGAGAGAATTTTCAACGAAGCATTTATCAGCCAAATGGCTACCCACCTGTTGCGAATTTTAGAGTTTGTGATTTGGCAGCCCGATGAAGCGATCGCTAAAATCGAACTTTTATCTGAAGCTGAACGCACAACTCTGTTAGAAGAATTCAACGCCACTCAAACATCCTACCCACACCAAAAGCAAGTTATAGATTGGTTTGAGGAACAGGTTGAGCGCAGCCCGGATGCAATAGCAATTGTTTGCCAACAGTACTCTCTTACATATCGTGATTTAAACCATCGAGCAAACCAAGTTGCAGCTGATTTGCAAAGCAAAGGTGTTGAGCCAGAAAATCGAGTTGGTTTGCTCCTGACACGTTCCGAGTATCTGATCATTGCGATTTTGGGTGTGTTGAAAATTGGGGGAGCTTATCTACCAATAGAACCGGAATTTCCCATAGAACGCATCCGCTACATGGTTGAAGATAGCGGCTGTCAAATTATTTTGAGCGAAGCAAGTCAGCAAGATAAATGGGCGGCACTAGGAAAAGTTGAGATTGCAGACATTAGAAAAATTCCCACTGACTATCTAACTAATCCCACTAGGAATACAACACCCCAGCAACTAGCTTATGTAATGTACACATCCGGTTCGACTGGTTTACCTAAAGGAGTTGCGATCGAAAACCACAGTTTAATAAATTACCTTTGGTGGGCTAGCAAATATTACTTTGAGCAAAACCCCCAACTTGGTAATATGGCGTTGTTTACCTCACCCGCCTTTGATTTAACTGTCACTACAATCTTTCTTCCGCTATTGCGGGGCAAGAAATTGTATATTTATCAAGAAAGCTCGCCCGAAGTCGTTCTAGAAACTTGTTTTCGAGAAGATACTGAGATAGATACTATTAAGTTAACTCCTTCTCATATCCAGATATTAAAATATATTCCAGTTACTCCTAGCAATATCAAACTGGTGATTGTGGGTGGTGAAGAATTAAAACCGACACACATTCAGTTACTTAAAGAGCGCAATGCGTCAATACGAATCTACAACGAGTATGGCCCTACAGAGGCAACTGTAGGTTGTACGGTAGTGGAAGCTGATATCGAAAAAATTACAATTGGCAAAGCGATCGCTAATAGCCAAATATATATTGTAAATGAGGAATTTCAACTCCAGCCTATTGGGGTAACAGGTGAAATTTGCATTGGTGGCGCAGGTTTAGCCAGAGGTTATTGGAACCGTCAAGAACTTACACAAGAGCGATTTATTGCCCATCCTTTTAGTGAAGGAAAGCGAATTTACCGGACTGGCGATTTAGGACGATGGCTGAGTGAAGGCGAGTTAGAATATTTGGGAAGAAAAGATAGCCAGGTGAAAATCCGAGGATATCGGGTTGAGTTGCAAGAAATTGAGCAGCAACTTTTAGAGTGTAGCCAAATCAATGATGTCGCAGTTATTACTACAGATTCTCAGGAAAATGGTCTAGAACTAATTGCCTATATTGTCGCCCCAGTAGAACTCAATCTAGAGAATGTGCGAATTCAGTTAAGTGAAAAATTACCAGCTTATATGATTCCCCAGCACATCATTCGTTTGGAAAAGTTGCCCTTGACGGCAAATGGTAAACTAGATTGGCGATCGCTCCCCAAAGCTGAACAACTAAAACACTTTAACTATGAAGCACCACGCGATCAACTAGAAGCGCAATTGGTAGAGATTTGCGCGGAAGTTCTTACCCAAGACAAAATCGGCATTAACGATAACTTACTTGGACTCGGAGCTAACAGTTTAAAAATAATTCAAATAGTATCTCGCGTGCGTCGTCGCTTAGGAGTGGATCTTAATTTAAAAGAAGTCTTTGCCAATCTCACTGTTAAGGAAATAGCAGAAATTGTCCGAGTCAAGCAACCGATGCAACTACCTCCTATTGAAAGAGTAGCCGTTGCAGAGAATTATGCCCTTTCCCATGCTCAACGGCAGTTTTGGGTATCCGTACAGATGGGGGCAGCGATCGCTTACAATATTCCTGGCGCAGTGCTGCTAGAGGGTTCCCTAAACAAGCAAGCACTGCTCAAAGCATTTAGTTCTTTAGTCGCACGCCATGAAGTCTTGCGAACAACTTTTATCTCCGTCAATGGTGAGCCAAGACAGCGAATAAACCAAGATATCAATTTCTGGTTAAGCGAACTTGATTTGACTGGCGAAGCAGAACCTTACAGGAGTGCCCAATCAATTATAGAAAAAGAAGTAACTCTACCATTTGACCTAGAAAAAGGTTCACTGTTTCGCGTGCATCTGTTGCAATTAGCACCAATGCAACATTTATTGGTGATCAACATTCACCATATAATCTTCGATGGTTGGTCTATCGGATTGCTTTTGCAAGAGCTGACTACTTTATATCAAGCCTATGAACAAGACCAGGAAAATCCACTTAAACTTCTGGAGTTTCAATATAAAGATTATGCAATTTGGCAAAATACCTTTTTGAATAGCAATCAGGCGCAGGTGCATCAAACCTATTGGCAACAAAAATTACAAGGTTATCGCCCATTAGACCTGCCTACCGACTATCCACGACCAGCAAATCAAACTTTTCAGGGAGCGATTATCCCCCTGAAATTATCTTCTAAATCGCTCCGTATTCTAGAGCAATTTAGTAAGCAATACCAAGTTAGCCAATTTGCGATCGTTTTAGCAGCGATCAAGGCTTTGCTGCATCGTTATACAGGCAAAGAAGATATTATAGTTGGCACACCAGTTTCCGAGCGAACTCAAACTGACTGGGAAACTCAGATTGGTCTTTATCTCAACACAGTTATTTTGAGAGATAAAGTTAACGGACAAGACAGATTTATCGATTTGATCCAAAGGGTAAAGCAGACAGCTTTAGAAGCCTTCATCCACCAAGTTTATCCTTTCGAGAAACTAGTGCAAGAGTTGCCTATTCAGCGAGATTCAAGCCGAAATCCTATTTTTGATGTTGGTTATACCTGGATGGATGAAATTGGTGTCCAGATAGACAAAATTACACTTTCCAACATCAAAGTTACCCAAATACCATTAGAGCTTGAGCAAAAGACTGCTATCACAGATTTATGGTTCTACTTTGAAAAACGTGCCGATAACATTGAAGGTTATTTAACCTACAACAGTAATTTATTTCGGGAAGAAACAGCCCATTTCATCAAACAAGCATTTATGAAAATCCTAGAACAGGTACTTCACAACCCAGAGATAGAAATTAGCACACTTAACCTTGCAAATGAAATCAAAACGAGTCCAACACAAATTACTGTGCAACTAAATTTCTAAAAGCTTTCCAGCATTGCCGAATTTAAAACTCTTACTCTCTGCGCCTCCGCGTCTCTGCGTGATATAAATTCATTCTTCAACTTAGTAAAAACTCACAAATAGTTCAAAAAAATGAATGTATTTGATAATCAGTTTTGGCAGCAACTTTCATCAATAGCTAAACCTTACTGGTATCCAGTCAACGAAGAAGGAAGAAGACTTCCAGAACTTTTGCGTTCATGGTCTACTTTAGCTATACTGCTGTTTTTGCTATTATTGTTTAATAGCATCAACGCATATAGTAGCTATATAAATCGAGATTTAATAGATGTACTCGAAGCAAAAGATTTTAAAACTTTCTTTCGTTTGTTATTGATTTACGCCAGTCTATTTGCAGCGATGGCACCGATTCTGGCTTTTTCTGAATACTTAAGAAAAATGCTCGCTCTCGATTGGTATAAATGGCTAACTAATTACATCTTGGATAAATATTTCCAAAATCGGTCTTATTATAAAATTAACTTTCAGCCGGAAATTGAAAATCCAGACCAGCGAATATCCCAAGAAATTGAGCCAATTCCCAGCATGACCCTGGAAATTGCGATCATACTTATTGCAAAAATCCTTGAGATAATTGCCTTTTTAGGAATTATCTGGTCAATTTCTAAACTAGCGGCCTTTATTTTGATTGCTTACTCTATTATCGGCAACATTTTTATCATTTTTCTGAGCCAACAATTGACTAAGATGAATGCCGATAAACTCGAAAGCGAAGGCGACTATCGGTATACTTTGGCTCATTTTCGTAACAATGCTGAATCCATTGCTTTTTTCCAAGGCGAGGCTCAAGAGGCAAGTTTAGTAAAGCAAAAACTTACTAATGTAATTGAAAATTCTGAGCGGATGATTGGGTGGCAGCGCAATCTCGAATTGTTTGCTATTGCATATCAATCTTTTCTCTATGTATTTCCGTTTTTGACTATAGCACCTTTATATTTTTACGATCAAATAGAGTTAGGAGAAGTTTCTCAAGCAAGCATAGCTTGCGCTCAATATGCAGGGGCGCTGTCAGTGATTGTGCAACAATTTGGAAATTTAGGCCCCTTTGCCAGTTTGGTTAATCGTTTAGCTGCTTTCTCCGATGCTTTGGCTGCAACCAATATCCAACAGGAACCTGTCAGTACAATTGAAACGGTGGAAGAAGATCGGATCGCCCTGGAAAATGTCAGCTTGCAAACTCCCAACTATGAGCGGGTTTTAATCCAAGATTTGTCCGTGTCAGTAACACCTGGCGTAGGATTGCTGATTGTGGGGCCTAGTGGCTGTGGTAAAAGTTCTTTGCTGCGAGCGATCGCTGGTTTGTGGAATGCAGGTACTGGTCGTCTAGTGCGGCCGAGCCTCGAAGAAATATTGTTTTTGCCTCAACGCCCTTATATGATTTTGGGAACCTTGCGCGAACAACTGTTATACCCTAACAGAAATCGTCAACTTACAGATTTGGAATTGGAACAAGTTCTACAACAAGTCAACCTCCAAGACTTGCCTGCAAGAGTCGGTGGTTTTGATGCCAATGTATACTGGGAAAATATTTTGTCATTAGGAGAACAACAGCGTCTCGCCTTTGCACGAGTGCTGGTAACACGTCCTCGCTATATCATTTTGGATGAGGCAACGAGCGCCTTGGATTTGAACAACGAGGATAGTCTCTATCAACAATTGCGACAAGCAGAAACAACTTTCATCAGTGTTGGACACCGACAAAGTTTGTTGAATTATCATCAGTTGGTTTTGGAACTCTCAAGGGATTCTAGTTGGCGGCTGGTTTCAGTTCAAGAGTACCAAAGTAATTCCAGTTGGGAAGAATAAAACCTGTATAAGACGAAAACATAGAGTTATTGTAGTGCGGGCATCTTGCCCGCATGGCATATATTTATTTGCGGGATGATTTATCTCACGCAGAGGCGCAGAGACGCAGAGAGTATAAAGAGTTTTGGATTTCAATGTATAACATTTCATCCCTTGATTCAGCAACGCCCAAATTAAATACGCAACAGCTTACTTGCTTAAAAAGTTTTGACAAAGTACCCGCTTTCTTAGCATTCTATAAATTTGATTGCTATATTAGATTAAATAACTATTCTGGCAAGGATTGAAAAGCTGTGCGGGATGATTTACAGGGCTTGGAAATTAGTCAGGAAAAATTGCAATATTTGACTAATTTGCCTGTTCATGATGAACTTTTAATTATTATAAATCCTCTCATTAAACTAGGAAAATTATATATAAAAAAAATCAAAGGTTCTGAAGGAGCAACTGTAGTTTTTATTGGATTTTCTACGTTTGTTTTTAGCTGTCTTTTATTTGATATAATTATCAAGATATTTGTCACATGGATAACAATTCCATCCTGGTTATTGTTGATTATCTTAGGTCTTTGGGTTGGTGGTCTTACACAAACTCTATTATATTTAATATGGAAAAAAAGAAGTAAGTTTGTTAAACTCAACATGACAAACTCTTTGCAAATCCTGTTAAATGATGTCGATAGATATAATAGTGTTATTAGAGCAATAGATATCAACGATCAAATACAAGAAGCTGGTAATCCAGAAGTGGTGATCAAGGAAAGAGAGCGGGTTATCGAAGCACTTAAACTCACAAAAGCTGATTTAGTTCGGGCTTTGAAAACTGAAAGGATTATGAGGGAGAATAAGAGCTTTATTCTTAGTAATACAGAACTATTTGTCAACAATTTAGCAACTTTAACAGCAATGCAAGTAACTGAACAGGCTAATGAGCATGGAAGGTTACTCAACGAAGCATTACAAATTGCATTAGATGTACAACTCGAAATGAATAGATTACAGAGTCAGGGTTAATGTAATTCGTAATGGGGATTTAGAAAGGACTCCTGAATTTATTCAGCACTCAGTAAGAGTTGGAGAAAGCCTAGATGCTCCCGATCAGCCCCTAGAAGCTGCTAAATGGGTTAACTTCCAAGCTAGTCTTTGATATTCTCAATGGCTTTTTCCATAATCATTCCCACGGTTGCGATCCCCGGTCTAACATAAAGAATATTCCTAAAGCGATCGCTCATCGGTATGGACTGGAAAGAAGTTAGAGGCAACTGGGTAATCATTCCCCGAAATCCCATAGGTATCGTTCATTTTTTAGGAGGTGCATTTGTCGCCACTGCACCGCACATTACTTATCGCTGGTTACTCGAACAACTGGCAAGTCAAGGATATGTTGTAATTGCTACGCCTTTCGTCAATACACTCGATCATACTGCGATCGCAAAATCCGTGCTGTTAAACTTTGACCGCACCCTCGAACGCTTACAGGACTCTGGGGCATTACGCAAGCTTTACTTCCCCATCTACGGTATTGGACACAGTATGGGCTGTAAGCTTCACCTCCTAATTGCTAGCTTCTTTAAAGTAGAACGCGCAGGCAATATTTTAATCTCATTCAACAACTACGCTGCTAAAGAAGCTATCCCCCTCGTAGAACAGTTTAATTCTACTTTGAAAATCGAGTTTACCCCCTCACCGTTGGAAACTAACAAGCTTGTCCAAGAGCGTTACAATATCCGGCGCAATTTATTAATAAAATTTAGTAATGACACCATTGATCAATCGGCAGCTTTAACCAAAATCTTGCAAGAACGTTTTGGTGACATGGTGACAGCACAAACTTTACCAGGAAATCACACAACACCTCTAGGTCAAGACATCAAATGGCAAACTGGAACATCTTTCACTCCTTTTGATGCCTTAGGGCAATGGTTTAAGCAAGAAGCATACCGCGACTTGAACCAGCTAAAAAGCACTATCCTCCTATGGTTGAATCCTTTGGCAGCGCCATAATGTTTTATGACTGTTAAAAAGTCATAAATTCCACACAAAAAGAGAAGTGAGTTAGTAGTATCATACAGACATACTACTAACTCCTTAACCCATACTGTATTTTTATTTTCTATTTTGCAGCAAATTATTAATTAGTGGTTCCTGCAATTTTATATGTTTCAAATACTAATAATTGATGACGACTATTCAATAAAAACACTCTTGAAAAGGATGTTGGAAAAACAGGGTTACGAGGTAATTGTTGCCAGTAGCGGCGAGGAAGGAATAGAAAAAGCGCTGGTTTACTGTCCAGCACTAATTATTTGTGATTGGATCATGCCGGGATTGACTGGACTGGAAGTTTGCCACCGGATTAAGACAAATCCCAAATTTTCCACCACATTCTTTATTTTATTAACATCCTTAGATTCCGTTGCCGATTGTGTAAAGGGGCTAGATGCTGGTGCTGATGATTTTATCTCCAAACCTATCGAGCATAATGAATTGCAAGCACGAGTAAGAGCAGGATTACGCCAGCATCAGTTGAGTCAAGATTTGCAAACCCAAAAGTTGCTTTTAGAAGCAGAAATGTCAGAAGCCGCAGAATATGTGCGATCGCTTCTGCCTTTTCCCATGACCGAACCCTTTAATATAAATTTCCGATTCATTCCCTCACGGCAACTCGGCGGTGACTGTTTCGATTACTACTGGCTCGATTCCGATTATTTGGCAATTTACTTGCTTGATACTGCCGGACATGGACTAAAAGCTACTCTTCCCTCTGTTTCAGTGCTGAATCTGCTGCGTTCCCGTGCGCTCAAAAGTCTGAATTATTATCAACCTAGTGATGTATTGAAGGCTTTGAATGATACCTTTCAGATGAATTATCAAAATGATAAATACTTTACGATTTGGTACGGAGTTTACAACCGAATCAACCGCCAGTTAATTTATGCTAGTGCAGGTCATCCCCCAGCAGTTTTAGTAACCGGCATATCTCCAAGGAAGTCTGAAGTTAAACTCTTGAAAACCCCTGGTATGCCAGTAGGGATGTTTCCAGAGGCAAAATATGTTGATGGGTTTTGCAATATTGAAAAATTCAGTACCCTTTACATTTTTAGTGACGGCGCTTATGAAATCACTAAATCAGATGGCACGCTTTGGAGTTTAGATGCTTTTATTCAGTTACTGGTTAGCTTACAACATCCCCTTGATTGCCAACTTGATCAGGTACTAAGTTATTTAATCGCTCTGAACTCCAAAGACGCTTTTGATGATGATTTATCTATCTTGCAAATTAAGTTTGATGAATTAAATCTTGGAAACTAAAATTCTGATGAAACTCTTCTTGGTTCGGAAATATTTCAAATACCCTATCCATATTAGTCAGTTCAAATAATATCCTGACTTGCTCATTAATCGAACATAGAACAAGTTGAGCATCTGCTGCCCGCAATGTTTTGAAAGCTAACACTAAAGCTCCCAAACCAGAACTATCCATAAACGTTACATCTTGAAAATCAACTAACACAATTCTCGCACCAACTTCTACAATTTCAGTAATATTTTGCCGAAACTCTTGTGAGGTTGTGGCGTTCAAATTACCACTGAGCTTAATAACTTTTATTTCTTCTCTCATAATTATGTCACGCTTGATTTGTGTAAATGAGGTTCTGATTTTGCTATTATATAGCATTTAAAAAATGCTTACAAGATAAAATTAGAATTCACTGTTGAGTAATTATTTACAAGTAATCCATAAAAACTAAGTTTTATTGTTCTAAGTATTGCTTATTTATTAGTAATTGTCCAAGATATAAATAGTTGATATCCATTTTAATTTTGTAGTTCAATATTAATCTACAAGGCGAATTTAATCCTTTTGAGATTAATGACCAAATATTTTTACAAAATTTAAATTTGCTCAGTAAAGTATCAAAATAGTCGTCATTGTAGGGTGGAACGTTTTAATGTCAAGCATTTCTAAAGAGGCGTAGGCTTTTCTGCCATAAGCTACGCGAACAGTCACAATATTACGAAAATTCCTCAAATATCAGGAGTTTCCCATCATAATCACTAATGAATACGATTGATTACTTGTGATGGTAGTCAGCATCTACATTTATTTATGTCCGATTACTTACATAATTGCAATAATTCCCATCTGGATTTAGAAACTTTACCTAAAAAATTTGGTTTCAGCAGCACCAAGCTCAAATCTACAGATTCAACAGTTTTGAAACATCAAGGTAGTAAGTTATTCTTGGCTAAGGGGAATAGTAATCACAAACTCAGCCCCACCTCCTGGTTGTGAAAGACATTCCAAAGTACCACAGTGCTTTTGCGATATAATCTGGTAACAAATAGACAACCCCATGTCCGTGCCTTTGCCAATGGGTTTGGTACTAAAGAAAAGGTCAAATAATCGCTGTTTCACTTCCTTTGACATTCCCGGGCCATTGTCGGCAATGAGAATAATTACTTTATTTGGGGACGCTTAAAAAGAACGCAAGAGATTGTATTTCGCTACGCTTGGAAGGGGAAACTTACTTAGAAATGCCGCAAGAGGTCAAATACGATCCCGGTCACATCAAAGACGTTGGCTCCCAACTGTGGCGACAGGTTTGACTGATGCAAAGGTGCTAACACTAAAAGCTTTGGGGGCGTTTGAGGAAGGCGAAAATTTGCGTCCTAACTCTCTTTAACAAGACTTACTTTAGCTCGATAAAGCAGTTTGTCGCCTTGAAGGTAGCCAGTATAGCGCACTTTGACTGTTTCACCGGGTTGGGCATTTCCCTCTATCAATTGGTGCAACTGGGGATCATAGGATATTTCGGCTCCCACGGGTGCGATCGCTTCCACTCCCCACGCCTGTAAAAGTTTTTCTAGGGGTTTCTGCACCAACGGCACTATTTTGACTGCTGCTAGCTGGGGATTTTCCTGCGCTTTCTGTGCTGCTGTTGGCCATTGCAACAACAAAGACTCCAGCAGTTGTAAAGTTGACTGCTGGAGTTCTTGTAGTAATATCTCTCGCTGCTGTTCTAATTGAAGTTGCGATCGCTGATATTCTTTTCTTAAATCTGCTATTTCTTGTAATAATTCCTGAGTAGGCGCTGCTTTTTCTTGGATCAACTCTATCGTTGAAAAAGTTGTGATTAATTCACTCAAGGGCATCTGTAGCACTAGCGACAGCTTGAGCAGCACATCTACCCGCATCTGCTCTAGCTGCGATCGCCGTAACCGCAAAATTTGGCGCTCTGAGACGCCAGCAGCGCGACTCAGAGCTTTAAAACTAGAAATACCCACCTGTTGCATTAAATCTTGCAATTTTTGGGCATTGGGCATTGAGTATTGGGCATTGGGCATTGGGTATTGGGTATTGGGTATTGGGCATTGGGCATTGGGCATTGACGATTAAGTTTTTTCTCTATTCCCTATGCCCTATGCCCCATTCCCTATTTCCTATTCTTCCAGTAAACTTCTCAACATCCAAGCTGTTTTTTCGTGTACTTGCATCCGCTGAGTCAATAAATCGGCAGTAGGTTCGTCGTTAACTTCGTCCACCACGGGGAAAATAGACCGTGCGGTTCGCACTACGGCTTCTTGCCCTTGGACTAGCAAGCCGATCATTTCCACAGCTTTAGGAACTCCTGGAGTTTCTGCAATCGAACTTAGTTTGGCATATTCGCTGTATGTTGCCGGTGCAGGATAGCCAAGCGCTCTAATTCTTTCGGCAATTAAATCAACTGCTAAGGCTAATTCTGTATACTGGGTTTCAAACATCAAATGCAATGTTTGGAACATCGGCCCGGTCACATTCCAGTGGAAGTTATGAGTTTTCAGATACAGTGTATAAGTGTCAGCCAACAGGCGAGATAAACCCTCGGCAATTTTAGCCCTACTCGCCTCGTCAATGCCGATATTTATATTTTTGACTGTAGCTTGCGATGACATAATTTTCTCCTAATTAGGTTATATGTAATTGAGTATTGGGCATTGGGCATTGGGCATTGGGCATAGGTAGGTTATTCTCCTTGTCCCCCGGCTCGCCACTCTCTATGCCAAGTGCATCTTCAAAACGCTGCGGTTAGCTTTACGGACTCTGGCTAAAATGGTTTCTTTGCCTAAACGCTGGCAAGCTTCATACCGATGGCAACCAGAAAAGCCATAATATTGTCCATCTACTTCTAGGACATCAATGGGTTCTTGCTGCCCAATCTCCGCAATCGATTCCATTAAAGCTTGCACTTTATTTGGATCGTTTGCACGGGGCAACGGCCGTTTAATTTGGTTTAATGGAATCGATTGGACTCTGACCATAAAAAGTTTATCCAACTATTTCTGTTTTGTGTCTCTAGCTAAATCATAGTCATTATGACTTCATTTTGCAACTAATGTTTGGAGCAAAACTGGTAATGGTATCATTGGAGCATTCATGCGACAAAAACACCGAACTAAAAAGCAATTGGAAAATCAGCTCCAACGCCGCATCAAGGGGCAGAATGAGGCAGCCATGAAATTTTCGTTTTGGCGTTTTTCCTACACTGTACTGACAACATTTTGCCTTTTGGGACTGACTGCTGCATCAGGGCCTAAGAGCGACATCCGGGATGTAGAACTGAAAATTGGGATTGTGCAGCGATTTGGCGAACAACCCACAGCCAAGCTGCAACTGGAACCAACAAAAGGCGATCGCTTAAAACTAAAATTTAAAACGGGCAACAAGCAGCAAGTCCTGGTTACTAAAAATCCTGTAAAGCTGGAAACTCTCATGCAAGCTTTACCCCAGGCAGCAGTTGAAGAAGTGATAGTTTTAGGCACATACCGTACTTTTGAAACTGCGGAAGACAGCGCTAACAAATGGCGTTCTCAAGGAATGAAGGTAGAAATAGCCCAGCCAGAACGCTGGCAGGTTTGGGCGAAACGGGATGTTTACAGCACTCCTTTACTGCGACGCTTGTTATTGCAGAACATCCAAGCTGCTACTCAAGAAAAAGTATATCTTGATACTAAGATTTTAAAACAAGTGCCGCGCGTGAGTTTGGTGGTGGATGGCAAGCGCTACAGCCAGAATGGTTTAGAAATCAGCACTGATAAAAACTTGATTCGGGTGAATAAAACCGAAAAATCAGAGAATGCTCGTCTTTATGCAGGGCGACTGAATTTGCAGTCAAATGCCTATGGCACATACACTCTAGTTAATCAAGTACCCTTAGAAACTTATTTGCGTGGAGTTGTACCTTACGAAATAGGCACGGATGCACCAGCAGCAGCGCTAGAAGCCCAGGCAATTCTCGCCCGCACTTATGCCTTGAGAAATTTACGCAGGTTTGCCGCAGATAACTATCAGTTATGTGCTGACACTCACTGCCAAGTTTATTATGGGCTGAATGGAGCAGCTGCCAAAACAGACCGAGCGATCGCTTCAACTAGAGGCAGGGTACTAACTTATAAAGACCAGCTAGTAGATGCCCTGTATTCTTCTACTACTGGCGGCGTTACCGCCTCTTTCAGCGATGTCTGGAATGGTGAAGATCGTCCTTATCTCCGCCCTGTACTGGATGCTGCGACTAATTTTTGGAACTTGTCTAAGCAGAGTTTAGCAGATGAAAAGAACTTCCAAAAGTTTATTAATAGGCAACAAGGATTTAATGAAAGCAAGTGGGATATGTTTCGTTGGCACAAGGAAACCCCGTTAAAGGATATTACCAAGGACTTGCAGAAGTTTTTGCTGGTGAAAAGTAGTCCGCATGGCAAATTTAAAACAATTCAGGCTATGGCAGTAGTTAAGCGAAGCCAAAGTGGACGTATCCTCGAACTTGCAGTTAAAACGGATAACAGTACCTTTATTCTTCACAAAGACGAAGTTCGCAGTGCCTTTGCCGCTCCTACAAGCACGCTTTTTTACATAGAACCTTTGAATAAAGGCAAATCAGAACTGTGGGGATACGCCTTTATTGGTGGTGGATTAGGACATGGAGTAGGCTTGAGTCAAACTGGCGCTCAAAATTTAGCTAAATTAGGTTGGTCGAGTCCGAAAATTCTGCAATTTTACTATCCCGGTACTCAGATTCAAGTTCTCAGTGAGGAGATTAAGCTCTAAGCTATTCACTATTCAAGTTGCATCTTTAGAGGATGTTTGAAAAGTCCTCTTGTCGGTATCAAAAGTTTTAGATCCCTCTAAATCTCCCGATAAATTGGGAGACTTTGATTCCGGTTCCCCCTTTTTAACCTACCGTGTACACACAAGTCTTTCCTAAAACCTCACCCTGGTTATGCTACGCAAAACCTGTCCCTCTCCTTAGTAAGGAGAGGGATGTCCGCCAGGACAGGGTGAGGTTTTCCAAGGATTTCGGGTAATTCGATGACTTGTGGAGAGGGATGTCCGCCAGGACAGGGTGAGGTTTTCCAAGGATTTCGGGTAATTCGATGACTTGTG